>NZ_JBLRWX010000049.1:0-14300 GCF_047921035.1 Natronococcus sp. | reverse complement strand
GCCTTGACGAGGACGTCGTCCTCGACGACCAGTTCCGTGCTCTCGACCTCGCCGTCCGCTGGCTCGAGGTCGGCGACCGCGTCGGTGTAGCTATCGAGCGTCATCGGGTTCGGGTTCGGTCCCCTGTCGGATAAATCACGGACACGCGGTCTCGACGCAACCGGGTCTGGCGCGCGCTGCCCGCGCGCTCGAGCACCGGCGAGGGCGCGCCGGCGCCGTCGTGCGAGGGGCGAGCGACCGGCGGGAGCGAGTCGGCTGGGGAGGGTGAGGCCGTAGCCGCGGCGAAAAGCGGTGAACTCGAAGCGTCCCCCGAGAGATCGAGGGCGGGCCCGACGCGGACGACCGCAGTTCTCGTCTTTCGGTCGGACCGCGAGTACGTACTCTCTGTCCGCTCGAGCGGTCGGCCACTGCTCGAGCGCTCGAGGCGACCGCTCAGTCCTCGAGTTCGGTCGGCAGGGCGTCGTCGGGCGTATCGGAGGTGTTCTCCGAGACGGTCTGGCGGTTGGCCTCGCTGACGCGGTCGGCGACGTTGGCGACCATCTCCTCGAGGGTCTCCTGGACCTCGCTGTCGTCGTCCTTGACGAGCGTCCCCTTGCTGCCGTCCGCGCCGAAATCGGGGTGGATCGGGATCTGACCGAGCAGCGGGATGTCGTACTTGTCGACGATCTGCTGGGCGCCGTCGGTGCCGAACAGTTCGTACTCCGTGCCGGTGTCCGGCGCGATAAACGTGCTCATGTTCTCGACGACGCCGAGCACCGGCGTGTCGTGTTTGTTGAACATCTGGACGCCCTTCCGGGTGTCGTCGAGAGCCATCTCCTGGGGCGTGGTGACGACGACCGCGCCCGTCACCGGCATCGACTGCAGCAGGTTCAGCGTGGCGTCACCCGTCCCCGGCGGGAGGTCGACGATGAGGTAGTCGAGCCGACCCCACTCGACGCCCTCGAGGAACTTCATCATGAACTTGTTGACCATCGGCCCCCGGAGGATCGCCGGATCGTCCTCGTCTTCCATCATGAAGCCCATGCTGATCACGCGGACGCCGTCCGAGCGGGGCGGGACGATATCCTCGTTCGGCGTGACGCCGGGTTCGCTCTCGACGGGCAGGATACGGGGGATGTTGGGCCCGTGGATGTCGGCGTCGAGGATGCCGACCATCGCGCCGCGTTTCTCGAGGCCGGCCGCGAGGTTGGCCGCGACGGTCGTCTTGCCGACGCCGCCTTTCCCCGAGGAGACCGCGATGACGTTGCGAACCCGCGGGAGCACCTCGTCGTCGAAACCGTGTTCGGCGCCGGCGTGGGCCCGCAGGTCGGGCTCGAGGCCGGCGTCCGTGACGACCTCCCGGATCCGGTTGCCGATCTCCATCTCGGCGGGAGCGTACGGCGTGTTGAACGCGAGCGAGATCCGGGCGGTCTCGTCGTCGATCGTGACGTCGTTGACCAGGCCGAGCGTGACGATGTCCTCGCCGATGTCCGGATCTTCGATGCCCTCGAGTTCGATCTTGAGTTCGTATTCTGTAATGCTCATGCTGGGTCGGGGAAGTGTTCGGAAATCGCTAGGGGGTGCAACGGGATACGTGTGATGGTTCGCCGTCCGAAAAGCCAGTCGAGAACGACGAACGGGGGCGAACGCGGCGCTAGATCGCTATCGGTGTCGAAAGAACGAACGGGTGAGTTTCGGACGCCGCCGGGTTAGGGACCCGGGGACGCGAGCGGCTCGGGCATCCCGCCGTAGAACACGATCCCGATGATGACCGTCAGGATGAACATCCCGATCCACATCTGGGCCGTGATTCCGACGAGGTAGGAGACGCCGAGTAGCCCGGTGCCCGTCTCACGCGGTTCGCCGAGGAACCACGCGGCGACCATCACGTAGACGGGGACGAGGATGACCCCGAAGATCAGGTAGGTCCCGATGTTCGGGAAGCCGGTCAGTCCCTCGGTTCCGTCGAACCCGTGGTACATGATCTGCGAGAGGGCGTTTGCGACTGCCGGTACCGAGATCATGCTTCAACCTCCGGCTGCTTCGTACTTTCGTCTACCGGTTCGTGTTCGGGTTCGTGACCGTGTCCGTGACCGCCACGAAGGTGTTCGATCGCGTGGAGTTCAACCACGGGGATGACCTTCGCGACGACCAGGAAGAACAGGACAACCATCCCGATCGTCCCGACGAGCGAGAGCAGCTCGATCGCGCTCGGGAAGTAGTCCCCCGGCGTTGCCGCGTAGATGTCGAAGGTGGGGTACCAGAAGCCCGAGAGGACGAAGTAGAGCTTCTCGGTCAGCGTCGCCAGCAGGACGATGACGCCGGCGACCATCGCCCGAAGCTTCGTGAACAGCGACGGGCGAATCGTCGTCGCGAAGATGAATCCCAGGACGCCGAGCACACCCAGGATCGGCACGTAGTACAGCGGGTTCGAGAGCTTCCCTTCGGTCGCGTACGCGTGGTCGACCGTCGCGTGGAAGCTCCCCGCGGTGAGCTGCTGGAGCTGCAGCCAGAGAAAGAGCAGACAAAAGAATCCGAGCCACAGCAACAGGCCGCGGAAGATGTCGTCGGTGATGATGTGATCCCAGTCGTAGGCGCGCCGGAAGGCGGCCGACAGCAGGATCACGCCGCTGATCGCGGAGGTCAGCGCGATGGTGAGGAACTGCGGTCCCTGGACCGCGCCGAACCAGCCGGGGTAGTTCGGTAGCACCGCGAACAGCCACGGAATGACACCGCCGTGAAGCAGGAGCGGGGCCATAATGATGATCGCGAGGGCGACCCACCAGACCATCCGATCGATGACCTGATCCTCCTTCTCGGAGTAGCCGAGGGTCAACCCATCGTAGACCGGTCCGAAGCGGTCCGGCAGCTGGTCGCGCAGTCGCGTGACGTCGTAGCGGATCGTCAGCGCGAGGTAGGTCGCGGTCAGCACGAAGTAGGCCGTGATGACCGTCACGTCCCACACCAGCGGCGAGTTGTTGACCGTGATGTGGTAGTGCCCGAGCACGCTCGTGACCATCCGGTCCGGGCGGCCCATGTGGACGAGGATGTAGAATCCCGCCGCCGAGAGGCCGGCGAGGGTCAGGAGCTCTGCCAGGCGGGCGACCGGCATGTACCGATCCATCCCGAGCAGCCGTACCGCTGCGGAGAGGATGATCCCGCCGTGGGCGATCCCGACCCACCAGATGAACGCACCGATGTACAGCCCCCAGGTGACGCCGCCGCCGGACCCCCAGTCGGAGAGTCCCGTGACGACCATCCCCTGCTGGAGCTGGTACATCCAGGCGACGAGGAACGCGCCGAGTGCCAGCGCGGCGACCGCGAAGATGATGAAGAACGACTTCGAGACGTTCTGAATCGGACGGAGGATGTCCGCCTCGGTCGGCGACTTGGTGCTCATAGGGACACCCCTGCGTCACCGACCGTGCTCTCGTCGAGGACGTCCTTGCGGTTGTCGACGGCCTCGACCGACTCGCCGTCCGCTCGCTCGTAGCTGATGTCCTCGTAGTTGACCCCCGTTCCCGTCGGCTCGGTCTGCTCGGCCTTCGGGCCGGGTTCGTTGCCGAGGTAGATGATGTTGGGGTTGGTCCCCTGGTCCTCGAGGAGCTTGAAGTTCGAGGCAGGCGTGCCGGCGAACTGCTCGAGCAGGAACTGGGCGGCTTCCACGTCCGGCTCGAACTCCTCTTCCTCGTCGTCGCCGTTCTCGTCGTCGCCGTTCTCGTCTTCGTCGTCGCCGTTCTCTTCCTCGTCGTCTTCGCCCTCTTCTTCCTCCGCTTCGTCGTCGGCGTCCGCGTCCTCGTCGTCGACGTCGGCACCCTCCTCGTCACCGTCGGCCTGCTCCTCGAGGTCGGGTTCGTCGGCGAGGTCGAGTTCCGCGAGGACCTCCTGGCTCGAGAGACCGAGACCGTGGTCCTCGATCGCCGCCAGCGCCTCGGTGACGTCGCTTTCGAGCTCCGCGACGTCGCCGTCGCCCTCGCCCATCTCGTCGCCACCGGTGAGCTGGACCGCGATCATCAGGCCGAGTTCCTCCTCGTCGAGGTCGGCCGCCTCGAGGACGGAGTCGAGGTCGTCGTCGGCGCCCTCGAGCTCCTCCTCGAGTTCGTCGGCCGACGGCGGGTTGATCTGTGCGAGGGTCCGACCGCGGGCCGGGTTGTCGGCGTAGAGGTGGGGATCGTCGTTCGGGTCGTTCATGTTCCCGAACTGGATCGCGTCCGGCGGACAGGCCTCCTCGCAGGCGGTCGTGCCGACCATCTCGTCGCCCATGTGGCCGTCCTGTCGGGACGGACACATGGTACACTTGCTCATCGTGCCACGCGGCGCGCGGCTGTCGACCCAGCGGTCGCGGTCGTCGACCATGTGGTCGCCGTCCTCGCCGGGTTCGACGTCGTGGAACTCCGCGATCTCGTCGGTCGAGATGTCCGGTTCGTCCCACTGGAAGTAGTTGACGCCGTACGGACAGGCGACCTGACAGTATCGGCAGCCGATACAGACGTCGTAGTCGGTCAGCACGAGGCCGTCCGAGTCCCGCGTGTGGCGAGCGGTCGTCGGACAGACCTTCTCACACGGCGCGTCGGTACAGTGCTGACACGGGCGGACGAGTCGGTTCCGGCTCGTCGAACTCGACGCACCGGGATCCTCGAACTCGAGGACGTACATCCAGTTGACGCCCTGGTCGAGGTTGTTCTCCGAGGAGCAGGCAGTAACACAGGAGAGACAGCCGTCACAGCGCTCGAGGTCGATGGCCATCCCCCACTGGACGCCCTCGCCGGCTTCCTCGTCGGGAGCGCCGGCCTCGCCGTCCTCGTCGTCCTGAGCGGCGACGGCTCCCTGGCCGTCGTCGACGGTCGCCCAGGCGCCGAGTCCGACGGCGGCCGCACCGGCGCCCATCTTCTTCATCACGTCGCGACGGGGTTCCTCGCCGTCGCCCTCGAAGCGGGAGAGCATCCTGCCGACGGTGCCCTTCGCCTCCTCCTGGGCCTTCTCGTAGGCCTCCTGGGTCGGACGGTTGTCCTCGCCGAACTCCTCGAGGACGTCCTCGTGGTACTTCTCGTGGAACTCGGCCTCCGAGAGCTCGCCGCGGGTGACCCGCATGGCGTCCTCGGCCATCGCCATCCCGAGGTCGGTGTCGTACTCGGTGTCGTCGAGCATCCCCTCGAGGTCGTTCTCCCACTCGTCGCCGAGCGGGTGGAACGACTCGTCGTCCGCACTCATTCCCCGAGAACACCTCCCGTCGGAACGGGTCGATTACACGTCGGTACGAAGTTGAATACAGCCATATCTGTAGCCTCTGTCCCGCACTCGCAACTAGACGGTGTTGAACCATCGAGGCGATTTCCAACTTCTGAGAACGGGTGCGAATATGTTCGGCTATATATTAATAGCCGGAACCGGGAGCCGTTACCTGTCTGGCGGTGCGTTACCACGACCCGTTACGTCCCCCGGCGGGACGGATCGAGCTCGAGGACGGCTGACCGAAGCCGAACCGCGATCAGTCTCCCGCGAGCTGCTTTTCGAGTCCCGTCTCGTCGAGTTCGGGAAGGTCCTCGACGAACCGCTTGACGATCGCCTCCTCCGCCCGGTGGAGCGTCTCGCTGCAGGTCGACTTGGCGATTCCGAGGTGGCCGGCCAGCTCGGTCAGCGAACAGCGCCGCGGCGTGTCGTAGTACCCCTCGTCGACGGCGGCCGCGACGACCTCGAGCTGTCGCTCGGAGAGGAGCTGGCTCTGGTGGAGGTGTTCCTGGACCTGCTCGATGCGGTACTGGAGCCCGAACTGCTCGAGCTGTTCGGCCAGTTCGGCGAGACGCTCGCGCGAGCCGGTGACCTCGATGGTCGCCTCGCCGCCCCGGATCTCGACGGGGAGTTCGATCGGGATACCGGACTCCCGCGAGGAGAACAACAGCAGGGGGGCGGTCGTCTCGAAGTGGATCGTCGCCTCACGCTCGCTGCGCTGGACGATCGTGAGCTCGAGGATCTGCGGGTGGGCCTCGATCTCGTCGATCATCTCGGGCACCGACGATCCGGCGAGACGGACGAGTGCGAACCCCGATTCGTTCCCGGGAACCGCCGCGAGCACCCGGAACGTCGCCTCCGGATACGCCGTCGACACCTGCTGGATCCAGACCTGTTCGGGCAGCGTGATAGTGAGTGTTGCCTGGGCCATGCGAACCTGTTCGGTTCGTCACTATGGGAGCCGACGGCAAGATATCCCCCACGATTCCTACGGCGTGGGAATGGTGCCCTCGAGCCCGCTTCCGCGAATGGACGGCGGATACGGCCGACAGCGCGGTCCGATCGGACCGGACGCCAGGGGGCGTCAGTCGGCGCTCCCGTCGAGGTGGTCACACAGCAGTTCGGTCGTCCGCGCCGGCCGCTCGTGGGGAACCCAGTGGCTCGTCTCGGGCAGGCGCTCGAGGCGCCCCCGATCGCAAAAGCGGACGCTCTCGGGGCCGAGTTCGGGAACGAGCGCGTCGTCGGCCTCGCCCCAGATCACGAGCGTCGGCTGCTCGACGCGGTCGCGGGGCGCCTCCGGTGGGTATCGCGCCATCGCCCGGTACCAGTTCAGCGAGCCGGTCAGCGCCCCCTCTCGGGCCCAGGCCCGCCGGTAGTGGGTCAGCTCCCGTTCGGTGAACGTCCCCGGCGCGGAAGTGTCCCGGAGGGCGCGCTCGAGGAGGCGAAAGTCGTCGTACCGACAGAGTCGCTCGGGCAGCCACGGGAGCTGAAACGCCATCGCGTACCAGCTTCGGCGGAGTTGCTCGAGGTTCGACCGGAGCTGCCGGCGGTAGGCGGTCGGGTGGGGCGCGTTGACGATCCCGAGTCGGTCGACCCGATCGGGGTAGCGACGCGCGAGGTCCCAGGCGACGACCCCGCCCCAGTCGTGGCCGACGACGTGAGCGTCCTCCCGGCCCTCGCTTGCGATCAGATCGGCGACGTCCCGCGAGAGATCCCGGAGCTGATACGCCCGGGGTTTTCCGGGCTTCTCGCTCAGGTTGTACCCCCGCTGGTCGGGGACGACCACGCGGTAGCCGGCCTCGACCAGCGGTTCGATCTGCTCGCGCCACTCGTACCAGAACTCGGGAAACCCGTGTAGCAGGACGACGAGGGGGTCGTCCTCCGTCCCGGCGACGACCGCGTGCAGTCGGACCCCGTTGACGACCCGCGAGGTCGACGTCGCCTCGTCGCCGAGCAGCGAGGCGTCCGTCTCGAGGGGCGATGGTGTCGTGGTCACGCCGGAAGATCCGGGCCGGAGTTCCATCTGCGTACCGGTCGCCGAACGCGACGCGACGAGGACGTCAACGATGTGGCGAACATATTCGTCTACTTTTCCCTTTGCGGGGGAATCGTCGGAGATGTGATCCTATTGACACCCGTCTCTAGAACCGAGGAACTCGTAATGACTACCACAGCTATCTCCCCCGCGACGAACCGCCGCGCAGTCATCCAAACGATCGGTGCAGCCGGCGTCGTCGCACTCGCGGGCTGCCTGAGTGGCGACGCACCGAGCGACGACGACCGGACCGACGGCGAGCCGACCGAATCCGAGCCGGACGCCCTCGAGGAGGAGCGGCCGGCGGCCGAACCCGTCGACGTCGACCGCATTGCAGCCGACCCGATGGACCTTCCGCCGCCGGTCGACTGGGACGAGCCACGGACTCACGAGATCACCCTCGAGTCGATCGAGGTGACCGCCGAGGTCGAACCCGGCGTCACGGTCGACTTCATGACCTACGACGGGCAGATCCCCGGCCCGATGATCAGGGTTCGGGAGGGCGACACGGTCGAGCTCACCTTCGCGGTGCCCGACGAGCACAACGTGGACGTCCACAACGTCGACGGCCACGCGATCTACGGCCCCGGCGGCGGCGCCGAGGCGACCACGCTCGCACCCGGCGACGAGCCCGCGCGGCTGACCTTCCGGGCGGAGTTCCCCGGGGTCCACATCTACCACTGCGCGGTCCCGAACATGGACCAGCACATCAGCCTGGGGATGTTCGGCGCGATCCTCGTCGAGCCCGCCGAGGGGCTCCCCGAGGTCGACCGCGAGTTCTACGTCGGCCAGCACGAACTCTACACGGACGGGGAGGCCGGCGAGGAGGGCCACCACGCCTACGACTTCGACGCGACGGCCGACGAGGACCCGACCTACGTCCTGCTGAACGGCGAGGTCGGCGCGCTCACCGAGGACGGCCACGGCCCGATGCACGCGGAGGTCGGCGAGACCGTCCGGGTGTACTTCGCCAACGGCGGCCCGAACCTGACCAGCGCGCTCCACCCGATCGGAAACGTCTGGAGCCGCTACTACCGCGACGGCGACCTGCTCTCGGAGCCCGGCCGGAACGTCGAGACAAGCCCGGTCGCCCCCGGCACCGTCGTCGCGGGCGAGATGGAGCTCCCGGTTCCCGGTCCGGTCAAGCTGGTCGACCACGCGCTCTCGCGGGTCGTCCGCAAGGGGATGATCGGCGTCATCGACGTCGAGGGCGAGCCGAACCCCGAAGTGTACGACGACGGCTCGTGATCGGGGCGACCGAGCTCCGTCCCCGTCCTTTCGTACCGACCGCAGAACGTCAGACCGGCGCGCCGCCCTCGGCCTCGAGCAGCTCGTGGTACCGGTTCCGAATCGTCACTTCGGAGATACTGGCGACCTCGCTGACGTCGTTTTGCGTGACCTTCTCGTTGGTGAGCAAGGCTGCGGCGTAGACGGCTGCGGCGGCGAGCCCGACGGGCGACTTCCCCGAGTGGACGCCCTCCTCCTTGGCCGTCTGGAGGAGCTGTCTGGCGCGCCGTTCGGTCTCGTCGGAGAGTTCGAGGTCGCTCGCGAACCGCGGGACGTAGCTCTCGGGATCGGCGGGCTGGACCTCCAGTCCCAGTTCCCGGATCACGTAGCGGTACGTGCGGGCGATCTCGTCCTTCTCGACCCGCGACACCGCGGCGATCTCGTCGAGGCTCCGGGGGGTGCCGGCCTGGCGGGCCGCGGCGTACAGCGCCGAGGTGGCGACGCCCTCGATCGATCGCCCGGGCAGGAGATCCTCCTCGAGCGCGCGGCGGTAGATCACGCTGGCGGTTTCGCGGACGTTCTCGGGCAGGCCCAGCGCCGAGGCCATGCGGTCGATCTCGCCGAGCGCCTGTTTTAAGTTGCGCTCCTTGGAGTCGCGGGTGCGGAAGCGCTCGTTCCAGGTGCGAAGGCGCTGCATCTTCTGGCGCTGGCGGCTCGAGAGCGAGCGACCGTAGGCGTCCTTGTCCTGCCAGCCGATGTTCGTCGACAGCCCCTGGTCGTGCATCATGTTGGTGGTGGGGGCACCGACGCGGCTCTTCTCGTCTTTCTCGCTGGCGTCGAAGGCTCGCCACTCGGGGCCGCGGTCGATCTCGTCTTCCTCGACGACGAGTCCGCAGTCCTGACACACCGTCTCGGCGTGCTCGGTGTCCGAGATCAGGCGTCCGCCACACTCCGGACACTGTTCCTTTTCGCCCCGTTCGGTCTGGGTTTCCTCCTCGGTCGTTGCTTCGTCCTCTCGGGTGTACGTTCGAATGTTGTCTGTCATAGTTGGGATGGTTACTCGGGGCTACCGGGTGGGGGTACCAAAAGAAACCCGGCTACCTCAGTTAACATATCGTAAGACCGTAACCCATATAAAGTTTTCGCCTACGTTATAAACTGACCGGTATTTCAGTTATATATGTTCCGGTTACATAGTGATTAATCGTTCGGGTGTCGAAACTACTCGACGGTAAACAGGTGGCCCTCCGTGGGCACCTCGAAGAGCCCGATCCGAGCACCCGCATCGAGCCAGGCGTGCCCGTACGAAAACGACGCGAGCGCGTTGACCGGATCGTCCCGCTCGCGGAAGTGACGGCCGTCCTCGAGATAGGAGGTGGCCATTCCGTAACAGTCCTCGGCGGCGTCGGCCATCGGCGTTCCCGCAGGGGGTGCGATCGACGCCGCCTCGAGCGCCTCCGCGAGCAGTTCGCCGTAGCGGTCCGTCTTCTCTTCGAGGTCCGCGGTCATGGTCGGTTCTCGTCGCTCGAGACCGTAAGTGCGTCGTCGAGCGTCGGAACCGAGAACGGTACGCCTTTGAGGATAGCCGAGAGACGAGTTGAGAATGCGACTGCTCCAAGTGCTCGTTCCGAGTGAGAAGCGGAGCGAGGCACTTCGGATTCTCGACGACGAGGGGCTCGACTACGTTCGAACCAGCGAATGCAGCGAGGAGGCCGACGCCGAACTGATCACGCTGCCGATTCCGACCCAGGCCGTCGACCACGTGCTGACTTCCCTGCGGGAAGCCGGGATCGAGGACGAGTTCATCGTCGTCTCCGCGATCGAAACCGCCCGCACGCCCCGAATCGAGGACCTCGAGGAGCGGTTCGTCAACGGCCGCGAGGAGGACGACAGCATCGCCAGGGAGGAGATCCGGTCGAAGGCGCTGAACATGACGCCGGGGCCGGTCACCTACTACGCGATGACCCTGTTGAGCGCGATCGTGGCGACCGCGGGCTTGCTGCTCGATTCGCCCGCGATCGTCGTCGGCTCGATGGTGATCGCGCCCCAGATCAGCGCGGCGCTGACCGGAACCGTCGGGCTCGTCCTCGACGATCGCCAGATGTTCGTCGACGGCGTGTCGGCGATGGTGATGGGGCTGCTCGCGGCGATGCTCGGGGCGTTCGCGTTCGCCTGGCTGGTCCGAACCGGCGGCGTCGTTCCGGGAACTATCGACATTACGGCGATCGAGCAGGTCCAGAACCGGATCTCGCCGGGACTGCTCGCGCTCGTCGTCGGCGTCAGCGCCGGCGCTGCGGGCGCGTTCGGGCTCGCGACGGCGATCCCCGTCTCGCTGGTCGGCGTGATGATCGCCGCCGCGCTCATCCCCGCGGCCGCGGCGGTCGGCATCGGACTCGCCTGGGGGAACGTCGGCGTCGCGCTCGGCGCGTTCGTGCTGGTCGCGGTCAACGCTACGTCGATCCTGCTCGCCGGACTGGTCGTCTTCTGGTATCTCGGCTACCGGCCCGACGGATGGACCCGCGGCGACCTCCGGGCGAACGTCACCCGGGACCGACTCGGCACCGTCGCCGTCATGACTCTCGTCAGTATCGCGGTGCTGACCGGCTCCGGCGTCGTACTCGGTCAACACGTCGCCTTCGAGAGCGAGATCAACGACGAGGTTCGGTCGGTGCTCGACGACGACGAGTATGAGGAACTCGAGCTGGTCGAACTCGAGACGGAGTTCTACGACGGCGGTGCGATCAGCGACGAGACGGGCGTGACCGTCGCCGTTCGCCGCCCCGCCGACGCCCCGTATCCCGACCTCGCGACGACCCTCGAGGACCGCCTCGAGGCCCAGACCGATCACGACGTGTCCGTCGTCCTCGAGTTCATCGAGGGTGCGGCTGCGGACGGGTAGACCCGTTGTACGCCGCGAACGGTACCCAGAACGCAAGGGGTTTAGGTCCAGTTTCCTAACACTGGTGTATGAGCGAGCAGCCACGCGTCGAGATCTATACCAAGACGCAGTGTCCCTACTGTGACAAGGCCAAGGACCTCTTCGACAGCAAGGGTATCGAGTACGAGACGTACAACGTCACCGGCGACGACGAGCTGTTCGAGGAGATGGTCGAACGCGCCGAGGGCCGCAAGACCGCCCCCGAAGTCTTCGTCGACGACGAGCTGATCGGCGGCTGGGACGAGACGAGTGCGCTCGAGGAGACCGGCGAACTCGACGAGAAGCTCGGCCTCGTCACCGACGGGGGGAGCGATGCGCCGACGGGGCATCGAGGCGAAGGCGGCGCAGCCGCCGAAGCGGTCGAACACCGCAAACTGATCATCGCCGGCACCGGGATCGCCGGCCTCACAGCTGCGATCTACGCCGGTCGGGGCGACAACCAGCCGCTGGTCATCGAGGGCGACGAACCCGGCGGCCAGCTCACGCTGACCACGGACGTCGCCAACTACCCCGGCTTCCCCGAGGGGATCAGCGGTCCCGACCTGGTCAACAACATGAAAGAGCAGGCCAAACAGTTCGGCGCCGAACTCAAAAACGGAATCATCGAGTCCGTCGACGCCGACCAGCGCCCGTTCCGCGTCGAACTCACGAACGGCGACGTCTACACGACCGACGCGCTCATCGCCGCCTCGGGCGCCAGCGCCCGCACCCTGGGGATCCCCGGCGAGGACGAACTCATGGGCTACGGTCTCTCGACGTGTGCGACCTGTGACGGCGCCTTCTTCCGGGGCGAGGACATGCTCGTCGTCGGCGGGGGCGACGCCGCTATGGAGGAGGCGACCTTCCTCACGAAGTTCGCCGACACCGTCTACATCGCCCACCGCCGCGAGGAGTTCCGCGCCGAGCAGTACTGGATCGACCGCGTCCACGAGAAGGTCGAGGACGGCGAGATCGAGATCATGAAAAACACCGAGGTCACCGAGATCCACGGCTCCCAAGAGGAGGGCGTCGACCACGTCACCCTCGTCGAGAACGAGCAGGGCCACCCCACCGACCGCCTCGAGGACCCCGAAACGAACGAGTTCGAGTTCGACGTCGGCGCCGTCTTCTTCGCCATCGGTCACACGCCCAACACCGACTACCTCGAGGGCACCGGCGTCACGATGGACGACGAGGGCTACCTCCGCACGCAGGGCGGTGACGGCGGCGGGCAGACGGAGACCGACGTCCCCGGCATCTTCGGCGCCGGCGACGTCGTCGACTACCACTACCAGCAGGCCGTCACTGCTGCGGGGATGGGCTCGAAGGCGGCCCTGGACGCCGACGAGTACCTCGAGGACCTCGAGCGCGCCGACTCGAGCGCCGAGACCGAGGCCGCCGCGGCCGACGACTAAGAACTCGAGTCAGGAACCGTTTCCCAGCGATCGGCCAGCAGCGCCGCGATCACGACGCCGAACGTGAGTCCCGACGACGCGCCCAGCAGGAGATCGTCGAAGACGGCGACGAACGCGACCGCGATGACGACCCCGCAGGCGAGCCCGACGGCGAGCGCCTTCGCGGTCCGTTCCCGATCGGTCGTCGCCTCGCCCGTTTCAGTCATTATCGGACGTGGGTGCGAGGACGGCTTGAGCGTACTGGTCGGCTCGAGGAACCGTCCGTTAGTCCCAGCGAGAGCGAGTCCTTATCCCGTCGCGTTCGTCGCTCGGTCGTCGTTCGGTAACGAGTCACCTAAATAAAGGACAGTTCCTTCTCCAGAACTACCCGGACCACGCTGCGGTGGCGCGCGCTGGCGATCGGTTCGAGCGATAGCGAGAACCGATCGTCAACATTGCGTGAGGGATGAGCGAGGGAGCGACGCGACTGAGCGAATCGGCTGGGGAGGGCGTGGAAATCCCTTGTGTCCAGAAGTAGCAGCACGCTATGTTCAGTCACAGTATGCGATGTTCAGCCACAGTACTAGATCGAACCAATACGTCCGTCCTCTCCGTCCGACGAGTTGGAGTCACCACCCTACGAAGCGTTGGTGGCCGGAATCGGTAACTACTGCGAAGCGTCGCCACTTCGGGAGGTGACGGTTCAAAAAAGGCGGAGTGTCGCGAATCGCAAGGACCGGACGGAGTCCGGTAGTTAGTCGGCGTTAGTTCTGGCGGCGGGTCGCGAGCATCGCGGCGCCGAGCAGAGCGACGATGGCGACGGCGACACCGAATCCGGGCACGGTCTCGTCGTCGTCCTCGCCGTCGTCGGCACCGTTGGCGTCGTCGCCGTTAGCGCCGTTCTCGCCGTTGGCACCGTTCTCGCCGTTGGCACCGTTCTCGCCGTTAGCGCCGTTCTCGCCGTTGGCGCCGTTCTCACCGTTGGCCTTGTCCTTGTCGCTGACGGTCAGCGTACTGGAGTCGCTGTCGTCAGGCGTTTCGACGGACCAGTCGATGTCGCCTTCCTCGCTGGTGTCGAAGTCGAAGGACTCGGTCACGGAGTCACCGGCGTCGAGCTCGAGCTCCTCGGTGTACTCCTCGTCACCGACGGTGGCCTCGAGCGTCGCGTTGCCGGCCTCGTCGTTGTTGTTCACGACGGTCACGTCGAGGCTGGCGTCGTCGTCGACGTTAACCTCGGACGGAGCGTCGGCGTCAAGCTTGAAGCCGTCCTTCTTGTCGGGTTCGTCTTCAGCCTCGAAGACGACAGCGTCCTGACGGTCTTCGCCAACGTAGTCATCAGAGTCGATGCTGAGGGAGACGTTGAAGCCATCCTCGTACTCGCTCACGTCGAGACCGTCATACTGACTCAGATCGTATTCGGCAGTGAACTCACCGTCTTCAAGTTCGACGTCGTCAGCCATGAAGAACGGCATGTCAGAGTGCTCACTGCTGAGCGTAACGGTGTATTCCGTACCATCAG
>NZ_JBLRWX010000048.1:0-27414 GCF_047921035.1 Natronococcus sp. | reverse complement strand
TAAGTCATTACCGGCGCAACCGCGACCCGTGCGGCGGTTGCACCGGTAAATCGTTACAGCAATCCGTATGAAAGGGGGCTTTCGCGGTAGTTCTCACGGGAGCAGTCCTGCTTACGCGAACACACGGGATTGCCACGCCCTCCCCAGCCGATTCACTCACTCCTTTCAGTCGCTCGTTCATCCCTCGCACAGTGTTAGCTGACGGCTCGCTCGTTGCTCGCCGTCAGCCAGCGCGCGCCACCACGAGCGCGAGGCGATTCAGTTGAACTAGTCGATATCCACTTCACCTGTGCTGAACGCGAGTTGCACAGCGACCCGACCGAACCACACTGCCAACCACTGATAGGGCGCGCCGCCGTGGTCGTCGGTATGCACACTCCCGCCGTCATCGCCCACCGCGGCTACGCCGGTATCGCGCCCGAAAACACCGTCGCCGCCGCCCTCGCCGCGGTGGAGCACGAGGGAACCGCGATGCTCGAGATCGACGTTCAGCCCGCCGCCTGCGGCACCCCGGTCGTCTTCCACGACGAGCGCCTCGAGGGAACGCGGGACGGTCGACCCGTCACCGACGCCTCGGGGTTCGTTTGGGAGACGCCACTCGAGACGCTCGAGTCGCTGTCGGTGCTGGGAACCGACGAGTCGATCCCGACGCTGTCGGCACTGCTCGAGGCCGTCCCCGAGACGATCGGGATCAACGCCGAACTGAAGAACCCGGGGACTGCGGACCTGCGCGTCGGCGAGTCCCTGTCGGCGGACGCTCGGAAGAAGCGGCGGGAGCTGTGGCGGCCCTTCGTCGAGCGCGTCCTCGAGGACTGCGAGGCCTTCGGCGGCGAACTCCTCTTCTCGTCGTTCTGCGAGGGCGCGCTCGCCGCCCTTCGGGACACTGCCGACTACGCGGCCGCACCGCTCGTCCGGGACGACCTCGAGGCCGGCCTCGAGATCGCCCGCCGGTACGACTGCGAGGCGATTCACCCGCCGCGGAACGCGATCGCGGGGACTGCGCTCGCGACCGAACCTTACTATGGGCTCCCGACGAGCGAGCCCGCACTCGACGTCGTCGAACTCGCCCACGAGGAGGGTCGTACGGTCAACGTCTGGACCGTCGATAGCTGGCTCCAGTTCGACGAACTCGCCGCGGCAGGTGTCGACGGGATCGTCGTGGACTACCCCGGGCTCGAGGCGACGAGGGGAGCAGGGACGGGAACAGGATCCACCCGGTAGCTCACCTCTCTCGAGCCGGCAGGTCCTCGTTCGCCGGCCCCTCGAGGACCTCGCCGTCGGGATCGAACCGCGAGCCGTGGCAGGGACAGTCCCAGCTCTCCTCGGCGTCGTTCCACTCGACGAGACAGTACATGTGGGTACAGACCGCCGAGACGGCGTGGATCTCCCCGTCCTCGTCTCTGGCGCAGGCGATGGGCTTGCCGCCCTTGCGGACGACCTTCGCCTCGCCGGGCTCGAGCGCCGTGAGATCCGGCGTGACGAGCGTCTGGAACCAGTCGGTGACGAACTCGCTCGCGGTGTCGGCGTTCTCGGTGAGGGTCTTGCCCAGCGAGGCCTTCGGCGTCAGCCGGAGGGGATCGAACAGGTCCAGTTCGGGCACGGGCTCGCCGTCGATATCGGCCGCCAGCAGCCGGCCCGCGGCGGTGCCGTTGGTCATCCCCCAGCCCCGAAAGCCCGTCGCGACGGAGACGTTCTCCGTTCCCGCGCCGGCGCGGCCGATGAAGGGTATCTTGTCGACCGGTTTGTAGTCCTGTGTCGACCACCGGTAGGCGACCTCGTCCACGGGGAACCGCTCGCGGGCCCACGACTCGAGGCGTCGGTATCGGTCGGCGGTCGAGCCGCCCTGGCCGGTCTTGTGGTTCTCGCCGCCGACCAGCAACAGCTCCTCCCCGTCGTCGCGGTAGGTGCGCACGGAGCGGTAGGGGTCGCCGCTGCGGTAGTACATTCCTTCCGGCGGGTCGCCGTCGAGGCGGATTCCGAGCACGTACGATCGTTTCGGGTGCATCCGGGCGAAGTAGCCCGCCCGATCGAGGATCGGGAACCCAGTCGCGAGCACGACGTGTTTCGCCCGGACGGTTCCCCGCTCGGTTCGGACGAAACAGGGCGTTCCGTCCTCGAGGTCCGTCACGCGGGTCTCCTCGTGGAGGTGGGCGCCGTCGTCGGCCCGGAGCTCGTCGGCGACCGCGAGCAGGTACTTCCGGGGGTGGAACCAGGCCTGGTCGTCGAACCGGACCGCGGCCTGGGCGCGCTCGAACGGCGGGACTGAGGTGACGTAGCTGGCCTCGAGTCCCGCCGCGCGAGCGGCGTCGACCTCTCGTTCGATCTCGTCGGGCTCGTCGCTGTAGAGGTACGAGGGCTGGCGTTCGAACCCGCAGTCGACTCCCAGCTCCTCGATCCGGCCCTCGACCCGATCGATCGCCTCCTCCTGGATAGCGGCGTACCGGCTCGCTCCCTCCGGGCCGAACTCCCGGCGCAGGTGGTCGTAGATCGTCCCGTGCTGGCTGGTCAGCTTCGCCGTCGTCTTCCCGGTGATCCCCGTCGCGACGCGATCCCGCTCGAGGACGGCGACGGTCAGGTCCCGCTCGCGCAGCTCGATCGCCGTCGAGAGCCCGGCGATCCCAGCGCCGACGACGGCGACGTCGACGCTCCGATCGCCCTCGAGCGGGTCGGGATCGGGGTCGTCCTCGCGGGTGCTCGCGAGCCAGACGGAGGTCGCCTCGCCAGGGAGGTCGCCGCTTGCGAAGTCGGACATCTGAATCTGCGGGTAGTACGGCGAAGGCGGGGAAAAAACGGATGGGGGGAGCTGCAGGCTGCCGCCCGAGCTACTCGAGCAGGTCGGGCAGCTCGTTGACCGACTCGAGGACGGCCGCGGCGTCCTCACGCTCGTAGGCTCGACGGCCGTCCTCGCCGGTGAGGCCGCCCGTCAGCACGCCGACGCCGCGGTAGGTCCGGTCGGGATCCGTTCCCGCCGCGTTGTTTGCGGTCCGCACGTCGTCCAAGGTGTCGCCGACGAAGACGACGGCGTCGGCGTCGAACCGCTCGGCGAGCGTCGTCAGCGCCCGCGGGTGGGGCTTGCCTTCCTCCCAGTCGTCCATCGTGAAGCGGTGCTCGAGGGGGATCGCCTCCTCGAGGCCGACCCGTTCGAGGGCGATCTCGGCTTCCGCCTCGGGGCGGCCGGTCAGGACGCCGACGTCGTACTCGGCGAGGAGTCGATCCCGGGTCTCGGGCTCGAGGACGACGGGCTCGTCGTGGATGAATCCCCGCGTCTCGAGGTCGGGCTCGCCGCCCTCGAGGCCGCGGTAGAGCTCGCTACCCAGGTACAGCTGCTGGAAGACGTCTCGGAGTTCCTCGCGGTCCCACCGATCGGTCACGCGCTGGGTCGCCCGGGCGCCGATCGCCTCGCGAACGGCGGCTTCGGCGGCCTCGAGCCCGCCGCCCCGGTCGGCGATCGCGTCGGTAAACTCGTCGATCGACGCGCGGTACCCCTCCGCGGTCGCGAGCACGTAGAGGGCGGCGGCGTAGGTCAGCTCCCAGTCGTTGTTGAACCCGCCCGCGTTCTTGAACGCCTGGATGTCTTCCGCGCGAATCGTGCGGTCGTGGACGTGCTCGATCGACTCGACGATCGCTCTGCGGTAGGAGTCGGCGACGTCGACGAGCACGCCGTCGATGTCGAGAACGACTGCGTCTGCGTTCATACGATGACGGACGCACTCGGGGGGATAAAGCCGGACGGTTCAGATCGCGACGGCGTCGACGGTCACGAACGCGAGGACGAACAGTCCGAGGGCGTAGAGGACGTGGGCCCACAGCCAGGAGAGGACGTTGACGACGTAGATCAGCGCGACGACCGGGAGGCCAAGCAACACGACCGGGGATCGGCGCCACTCCCGCCGGGAGCGAGTCCACAGGGTTCGGGCGTCGGTCGTGCTCGGAAACGCCGACATCCCGACGGAGAGCCCGATCCAGGCGAGGACGCCGGCGGCGACGGCGTACTCGAGCGGGGCCGTCCGAACGCCGCCCGCTGTCGAGACGAGAACGACGGCGCCGACGAAGGCGGCGACCGCGACGAGCGTGTTCAGCAGGAACGGGGCGACGCTGATGACCACCGACTGGCGGTACCGATCGGGGGTGGCGTGGCGGACGTACCCCGGCGGATTCCCGAACCTGAAGTAGACGGCCTCGATCACCCTGACACCGACGAGCCGGCAGGCGGTCGCGTGGGCGAACTCGTGGACGACGACGCCCGGGAGGACGAACAGGTGGATCGCGATCCGCAGGAGAAATCCCAGTCCGCGCAGGACGACCGCGAGCGCGACGAGGAGCGCGAGGACGGTGAGGACGGTGGACGCGGGCGGTAACGACTCGACGGCCATCGTTTTCCCTACTCTCGGGAATCCGGGTAACTCCTTCGTGTTCTATCGCGGCGCATCGCTGCCACGGACGACGTACAGCGTTCCCTCGCGAACCGTCCGCCGTTCGACCGGTACCGCGGGTTGGTCGCCTCCCAGCGTCGTAAACAGGAAGTCGGCGCCGACCCGCTCGGCGACCTCGAGCGTCGGCCGGTGGAGTTCGGGTGGCAGGTTCCGGGCGTAGATCGCGTCGGCGCCCTGGTAAACCGTGAGATCGGGATCGACGATATCGTCGACGACGAACTCGACGGCGTCGGGAACCGCCCGCCGCGTGACGTCGGTCGCGGTCACCGAGACGTCCGCCTCGGCCAGCCTCGCGGCTAGATCGGTCCGGCGTCCGATCCCCACCTCGACGACCCGGTCGTAGCCGGCGAGTGCGTCCTCGAACGTTCCAGGAGTTCCGCGGGAATCGGTCATGGCGGGACGTTTATGCTACACGCGGTCATAGCAGTTGCCATGCTCGTCGATATCGTGCCGGTCGGCAGCGTCTCCGCGGAGGTCAAGCGGGCCGCCTCCTCCGCGTTGCGATCGGTTTACGACTGCGACGTCACGGTCAACGACTCGCAGTCGGTTCCGACCGGCGCGTACGACTCCGGCCGGAACCAGTACTGCGCGGAGACGTTCATCCAGCTCGCCGAACGGGTCGGTCGCGGCGAGAAGAACATCGCCATCACCCCCCACGACCTCTTCTACCGGCGTCGAAACTACGTCTTCGGGCTCGCCTACCTCGACGGCAGCGGCAGCGTCGTCTCCACGTACCGCCTGCAGACCTCGAGCGACGGCGGCTTCTCGAACAAGAGCGCGAGCGAGATCTTCGAGAACCGCGTCCGCAAGGAGATCGTCCACGAGATCGGCCACACCTACGGCCTCGAGCACTGCGACAACAATCGCTGCGTGATGAACTTCTCGCCGACCGTCCGAGAGGTCGACATTAAGGAGGAGAACCTCTGCGGAAGCTGCCAGCGACACGTTCACTGACGATCGTCGGCCACCGACGCCGAAAACCGCTGAACAGCCGTTCAGGGCGCCGTACGTGTTCGTGGTTGCGATTCTCCGGGAACACGTTTATTTCCCTTCCGTGTAGAGTCATCGGTATGGTAAAACAGCAACTCGAACTCGCACTCAGTCGCGCACGGTACGCAGCGATCGGCGCCGCCGCAGGCGCCGGCATCGGCGGGCTGTTCAACAAGAACGCCGCGAGCTCCGGTGCGGCGATCGGCGCCCTCGTCGGTGCGACGGTCGGCGAGAGCCGGCTGTCGGCCCAGTCACGACTCGACGAGCTGCGAACGCGCAAGGAAGAGCAGTTCGGCGACGTACTCTCGAAGTCGAACAACGAGTAGCGCCGTCGAATCGACCTACGGCGAGTAGTAGTACTCGCCTTCCCGCTTTTGTTCGCGGTCGAGCTGGGACTCCGGCTTGTTGATCCGTGGCCGCGAGGTCCGCTCGTCCCGCCGGAACGTGATCTCGAGGTTCGAGAGGAACTCGTTCATCCCCTCCCGCATCGGCTGGGGCTCGCTGGCGCGCCCCTCCATCGCGGGCTCGCCCTCGAAGACCATCAGGCGGTCGGCCAGCAGGTCGATCGTGTAGATGTCGTGGTCGATGACCATGACGGTGGCGTCCTGCTGTTCGGCGTAGCGCCGAATCGCGCTGGTGGCCTGGACCCGCTGTTCGACGTCGAGGTGGGCCGAGGGTTCGTCGAGCAGGTAGAGATCCGCCGAGTCGGACAGACAGGCCGCGATGGCGACCCGCTGGCGCTCCCCGCCGGAGAGATCCGAGAGGTTCTGCTCCATGATCCGCTCTAACTGGAGCGGCTGAGCGATCTCGGTGTTCCAGTACGAGGACCCGAACTGGTCCGTAATCGATGAGAGGAAGGCGTCGACCCGCATGTGCTGGTCGATGGTGACGTACTGGGGTTTGTAGGAGATATCGAGGTCGAGGTCGGCGTCGCCCGCGGTCGGCTCGAGGTTGCCCGTCAATAGCTTCGCGAACGTCGACTTCCCGATCCCGTTGGGACCGACGATGCCCAGCACCTCGTTGCGATGGATCTCGCCGCCCTCGATCTCGAGGGTGAACTCGCCGTCGCCGTAGCTCTTGGTGAGGTCGGGGTAGTCGACCAGCACGTCGCCGTGGGTCGCGGTCCGGGGGGCGTGTTCCTCGAACTCGATGCGGTCCTGGCGGATCCGCATGTTCTCGTTGTCGAGGTATCCCGAGAGGTACTCGTTGATCCCGTTGCGGACCGACTTCGGCGAGGTGATGACGCCGTAGGCGCCGGGCTCACCGTAGGCGACATGGAGCGTGTCGGCGAGCAGATCCAGGATCGCGAGGTCGTGCTCGACGACCAGCATCGATCGGTTCTCCTCCTCGGCGAGTTCGCGGATCAGCCGCGCCGCGGTGACGCGTTGCCCGATGTCGAGGTAGGGCGTCACCTCGTCGAGGAAGTAGAAGTCCGTGTCGCGGGCCAGCGTCGCCGCGAGCGCGACCCGCTGGAGCTCCCCGCCCGAGAGGTCCTCGATCGCCTGGTCCATAACGGGGCCGATCTCGAGGCGTTCGACCAGCGAATCCAGCGCCCCGCGTTCGTCGGTTCGCTCGAGCAGCTCGCGGGTGTTGCCGTCGAAGCTCTCGGGGATCTGGTCGACGTACTGGGGTTTGCGGGCGACGGTGACCTCGCCGTCGCGGACGTCGGCGATGTAGTCCTGCAGTTCCGTTCCGCGGTAGGCCTCGAGCACGTCGTCCCAGCCGACGGCCTCGTCGCGACCGAGGTTGGGCTGGAGTTCGCCCTCGAGAATGCGGACGGCGGTGGTCTTCCCGATCCCGTTCGGACCCAGAATACCCGTGACCTGTCCCTCCTGGGGCGCCGGTAGGCCGTACAGCGAGAAGGCGTTCTCGCCGTAGCGGTGGACGGGGTCGTCCTGGAGCTCCTGGGGCAGGTTGATGATCTCGATGGCGTCGAACGGACACTTCTCGACGCAGATGCCACAGGTTTCGCCCAGACAGATCTCTTCGGAGATGTGGATCTGGTCGGGCTGGCCCTGATCGGCCTCCTCGCCCCGGAGCGTGATACACTCCTTGCCGGTACGGTTCGGCGGACAGTAGTTCTTGCACTCGTAGCTACAGCGGTCGGGCTGGCACCGATCCAGGTCGACGACGGCGATGCTGTCGTCGGCCATCTCAACCCATCGCCTCCGTCGTCAGCAGGATTCCGAAGACGACGAACCAGAACGAGAACGTCATGAACGTGATGAACAGGTAGTGTTTCACGCCGAACTCGTCCTCGCCGTAGATGTCCGTGAAGTCGTAGAGGACGAACTGCACGAGGATCGCGCCCAGGACGAGCAACAGCCCGCGCATATCGTTCGCGGCGGCACTCGCTGCCTCGACGGACGAGACGTCGCCCGCCATTGCCAGCGAGGCGAACGCCGCGCCGACGCCGAGCAGGGCCGACAGCGCCGTCACGCTGATCGAGCGGACGTGCTCGTGTCGGTCGCTAATCGATTCGGTCGACATAGGGAGAGTTCTGTTTTCGGTGGTGAAAAGGGGTTCGGGTTCGGACTCGAGCGAACGCGCCTACTCGATCTCGAACGACCCCGTCGCCGCCTCGCCTGTATCGGTTCGCGTGAACGTCACCTCACCGGCTCCGTGATCGGTCGTCTCGACGCCGACCGAGACGACGACCTCCTCGCCAGCGGTCCCCCTGTCGTTACCCTGGTAGACGAGTTCGTCCCCGTTTCGCCAGACGTTCCCGTCGTCTCCGAGCCCCTCCTCAAGGCTGACGTCCCAGTCGTACGCGAGGCCGTCCACCGCTCCCAGGTCGATGCGAACCTCGTCTTCCCACGGCTCGAGCCCGTGGTTGGGGGTGAAACTGAACGTCTGGCGGTCGTCGTCGGAGCGAACGTCCTCGGCCGAGACGTCGAGGAACGGCTTGTCGCCGGCGCCTTCGCCGTTGATGGCGAACTGTGCCGTTCCGACGTCGTCCGTCTCGGTTCGGGTAAACGCGACGTCGTAGGGGCCACCGTCGCCGTCGGTCGCGTAGCCCCCGACCTCGAGAACGATCTCGTCGTCGTGCCCGTCCTGCGGGGCGACCTGGTAGACGACCGACTCGCCGCCATCCCACACCTCCCCGCTTCCCTCGACGACCTCGAGAGTATCCTCGTCCCAGAACGTCTCGGTGTAGTCGACGCCGTCGCCGTGCGGGTCGCTCAGGTCGATCTCGACTTCCTCGTAGGGCTGTCGATTCCCCGCGAGGGTAAACCGGAACCGCTGGCGTTCGTCGCCCGGACCCGTAAACTCCGAGACGTCGCTCGCCGAGACCGTATCGAAGCCCGGACCGGGGTCGGAGCCGCCCGGCGCTCCCGGATCGGACCGTCCGGGACAGTCCCGCTCGACCGTCACCGTCCGATCCATCCCTTCGATCGCGATCCCCTCGCCTGCTGCGGAGCGGACGATAACCTCGAGCTCCGTCTCGCCGGCGCCCGTTCCGGGTTCGCAGGTCACCGCGTAGGTCGTCTCTTCGCCCGGCTGGAGCGTGCCGTCGAAGTCGCTCGCCTCCTCGAGCCCCGACCCGCGAATCGTCACGTCGGCGTCGATCGACAGCTCCTCGTCGGCGTTGTTCGTCATTACGAGTACCGTCTCGGCGTCGTTCTGATCGCTGACGACGGTATCGACCGTCTCGAGGCCGAGATACCCGTCCCCGTCGTCGGCCGTCCCGATCGAAACGCCTCGATCGGCGGATATCGAGACGAATCCGAAGGTCGGCCCCGCGAGCAGGACGACACCGAGGACGACACAGAGTATCGCCAGCGATTTCGTCGGTCGCATGTTACGGCGGGCGCTCCATCTCCCCCAGCCGCATCCGTCGGTTCTGGACGACGTGGACGATCGACGACGCCGCGAACAGCCCGACCACGAGGGTCGTCCAGCCAAGTGCCGGAATCGTCCCGGTCGGGACGACCTCGAGCCACAGTCCGGCCATCACGACCGCCGCGAGCGCGGAGAGGCCGAGGTAGTAGACCCCCCACGGGACGCTGTCGCTCGGGACGATATCGAGGTAGACGTCGAGTTCCGAGGCCTCCTCGGTGAGTTCGATCGTCCGATCGTCGAAGACGACCATCCCGGCCTGCTCGAGGGTCGGCAGGTGGCTCTGCTGGAGGGAGGTGTAGACGCGCTTTCGCTCCGCAGCGGTTAGCTCCGGGATCTCCTTCTCGAGTTCCCAGGCGGCGACGTGTTCGGCGAGGTCGCCGAGTTCGACCGGCCCGTCCTCGCGCTTGCAGTAGTGGATCGCGTACCGCCGTCGCTGGTTCGAGAGCAGTCCGAATATCTCTCCACGATCCGGCGGCGACTCGTCGATATCCGTCCCCGTCTCACCCGCGGCCCTGTTCGTCGCCATTAGAACGTCAGTACGCCGTACAGTACCGACCACCGATAGATAAGCTTACTGGCCAACGCGTTCGTTTCACCGTTCGTTCTACAACTCGAACGGTATCGCAGCCGGTAGAAACCGGTTCTGGCCGAGCCTGAATTCATAGCAACCTCCTAAGGTGACTTTCAAGATGGTTAATACAAAGTAGGTGGGCCGACGTAGGTCGAGACAGGACCCGTCCGCGACCCCGCTCGAGATCTCGGTCGCCGGCCGGATCAGAGAATTTATCATGAAACTCAACCGACGAAACACGCTCATCGGACTCGGAACGATCGTCGCCGGCGGCGGTGCGGCCCTGGGTACGGGTGCGTTCAGTACTGTCGAAGCGGGTCGATCAGTGGACGTCAGTACCGCGGGTGACGACAGTGCGCTTCTCGAGCTAGAAATCGTCAACGACACGCTGGCAGGTGAGGGTGGAGAGGACGACCTCATCGAGTTCGAGGTCGACGATCTCAATCGGGATGCGCTCACGAGGTTCGAGGACGCGTTCGAAATCAGATACGGCGGCGACGAGGATCACAGCTACACACTCGAAATACGTGTCGACGACGAAAACGGTGCCAGTGAGACGAACCTTCTCGGGAGAGACGGAGAGCCGATGTATTTCGAGGGAAGTGCTCAGCTGGGTTCGGGGGAAGGGAACAACGAAGTAACGCTCGACGTCGTCTTCGATCTTCAAGGTGACAATGATGAAGAGGAGATTCCTAGCGAGATCACAATCGTAGCTGAAAGAAACTAATGGAAACTGGGCGAGGGGCGGTTTCAAATATTTGTCGAGGTTATGGTCGATCCCCTTTCCACCATCGTTTCACCTCGAATGGCCCCTTGGTACACGGCTTTCGATCGAGACCTCCCGGCAGACATATTTATAATATGGGAAGTATTTACCAAAAACAGACAACTCTGATGTCGGTCGTGGTGGGTGGATGACAACACGAACGTTCGTCGCTCGAGGCGCGGCCGGAGTCGTCGTCCTCGCCGTCGCCCTGCTCGTCGTCGGGCAGGTACTTGGTCAGCCGATCCTGCTGGGCTACGTTGCGACGGGAAGCATGGAGCCGGCGATGGACGCCGGCGACGGGTTCGTCGCCGTGCCCAGCGCCGTCGCTGGTTCGCCGAGCGAGGGCGACGTGGTCGTTTTCGACGCTCAGGAACTCCACGGCGGCGAGCTGACGACACACCGGATCGTCGAGGAAACCCCGGAGGGGTACGTGACGGCGGGCGACGCGAACCCCTTCACCGATCAGGGCGGCGACGAGCCGCCGGTGAGCGACGAGCAGATCGTCGCCGTCGCCTGGCAGCCGGGCGGTGAGGTCCTGACGATTCCCCACCTCGGAACTGCCATAATGGGCGTTCAGGGTACCCTCGAGTCGGCCTACGGGGCAGTCGCCTCGGTCGTCGGCGTCTCGACGGCCGACAGTCACAGCCTGGGCTCGGTGCTGGTCGGGTTCGGCATCGCGCTGTTCGGAGTGGGAGTGCTCCTCGAGCGCGCGGGCGTCGCTCGACGCGAGGCAACGCGGTCGACCGCCCGGGAGAACGTCTACGCGTTCTGGGGGACCGTCGCGCTCGTGGTGTTCGTGATCGTCGCGCTGGCGACCGCGGCGATGGTGGTTCCCGCCGGCAGCTACGAGTACGAGGTCGCCGTCACGGAGTCGCCGACCGACGATCCCCAGATCCTGGCCCCGGGCGAGACGACCGAACTGACTCGAGAGGTCGAGAACGCGGGCTACGCCCCGGTGGTCGTCGTCCATGAGACCGGCGGAGGACTCGAGGCCCAGCCCGGATCGCAAACCCTCGGCCCCCGCTCCGACGGCGCGACGACGCTGTCGGTGTCGGCGCCGGAGGAGACCGGCGAGTACACCAGTTCCGTCGGGGAGTACCGCTACCTCGCCGTCTTACCCCCCGCACTGCTCGTCTGGCTGCACGGCATCCACCCCCTCGCCGCGATCGCCGCCGTCGATCTCGTCCTCGTCGGCGTCGTCGTCGTGGCCGTCGCGCTCCTGTTCGGGCGAGGCGACTTCCGGATCCGGAGCCCGGGCGATCACATCCCGCTCTCGACGCGTCTTCGGCGCCGACTCCGTCGATGGCGGTAGGCGACTTGCGGGCCACTACCGTTATCACGATCGGGATACGTCGTGTGTATATGAACAGTTCTCCCGAACGACCTGTTCGCTCGAGATACATTCGGAGTCGAGCGCGGGAGACTGGCGGCGAGCCGGATGGGGGGACGATCCGTGATCGATAACCCGCGACTGGACCTGGTGATCGCGGACCGCGGCCGAATTCTCGCGATCGTCCTCGCGCTTGTGGGAGTGCTCGCGCTCGTCGGCGCCGGCTGGGTCGCGGCGACGCCGGGGACGTCGACGACGGCCGAGGAGGTCGATCGGGAGACCGTCGCGACCGAGGGGACGACGAGCGCGACGGTCGTCGAGGACGGCCCCTGGGAGGTCGGCACCGAACTCGAGGACAACCCGGTGTACACCCTGCCCGAGGTGCCGGCGCTAACCCTCACCGCGGAGACGACGGTTCCGAGCGACGACGCCGAGGTCGCCCACGAGGTCCGCGTCCGCCACGAGGCCGAACACGACGAGGCGGTCTTCTGGGCGGAGACGGTCCGGGAGGAGCGGACCGTCGCCACCGTCGAGGACGGCGTCGCGCGCTCGGAGACGACGATCGACGTCGACGCGCTCGCGGCCGAGCGGGCGGACGTCGAGACGGAGTTCGAAAGCGTCGGAGCCGTTCGGACGGTGCTCGAGGTCGTCGCCGTCTACGATACCGGCACCCACGCGGACGAACAGACGCTGTCGAGCCCCCTCGAGCTGACCGAAGACGCCTACTGGCTCGAGGAGGAGCTGACGGCGTCGACCGACCACAGCGAGACGGCGCAGGTCGAGGTCCAGGAATCGCCGAACGCGGCGGCCGTCGCCGGGCTGGCGACGGTCGGGTTGCTTGCACTCGCCGGCGCTGGGGTCGTTCACACGCGGCGCCCGATCGACGCCGAGTCGGCCCGCCGCTCCGTCCACGAGCGTCGCTACGCGGAGTGGATCTCGGCGGGATCGATTCCGATGTGGGTCGGGGACTACCACGTCGAACTCGAGACCCTCGAGGACGTCGTCGACGTCGCCATCGACACGAGCGCACGCGTCGTCCACGACCGCCAGCGGGGACTGTTCGCCGTCGTCAACGACGACGTCGTCTACTACTACTCCGAACGCGGCCAGTGGGAGAAAACCGCCTGGCCGGAACTCGATCTCGGGAACTCGACTCCGGAGGCGACCGACGAAACCGCGATTCGTCCGAACGAATCGTTCGGCGAGCTTCCGGATCCGGACGACGACGACGCCTGGGAACGGATCTGAGTCGTCCGTCGACCGAACGGGACCGCAGCCCCGATTTCGGGTAACCTTTTTGAGGGGTTCCCGCTCGAGCTGACTGATCGGTCAAATAGTCGCGATTTCCCGCGATAGAACCCATAACTCCATTTTACTCGCTCCGACCGGCCAATATATTATCTCGAACTCTTCCCCTGTAAGGCTCAACTTTTATACTACTGGGAGCTTTCGAATCGTAATATGACCGCGACTGACGGCGAGGACCTCGAGGATCTGCCACCGAGCGCGAAACTCGTGTTCAAGGTTCTCGAGTACGACGGTCCGCTGACACAGAAACAGATCGTCGAGGAGTCGATGCTCTCGGCTCGAACCGTCCGCTACGCCCTCGAGCGCCTCGAGGAGATCGGCATCGTCGACGAGGACATTTACTTTGCGGACGCCAGGCAGAGCCTCTACCGGCTCGAGGAGCCCGTCGCGGCCGACGGCAGCGGCGTCGAGGAATCCCCGAAGAAGGACGCCTGCTGCGCGGAGTAGCCGGGAAGCGGCAGGATTATTTTTCAGTGGTGATCGCCTCCGTGTATGGACAAGGAGCGATTGCCCCGGTGGGGGTGGCTGTTGGCCGGGCTGTTCGTCATGTCTATCGTCGCACAGATACTCAACCAGCTCGTGTTGTTTCCGGCCGGGCTGCCGGAGGCGTACCAGTCGATCACGGTTATCACGCTCATGTCGCCGGTGTTGATCTACGTCGGCGTCTGGTACGACGAGGACCGCCAGCACTACTGGGAACGATCACAGGAACGGATCGTCGGCGACCTGGCGTTTGTCGTCGCCGGTGCGGCGCTCGGTTCGGCGATCGTGCTGGTCGCCATCGTCGACCTCGGACTGCCCCAGATCGTCCAGGACATCGTCGCGATGGCCGTCGGCTTCATGCTCTCGTGGGGGCTGTTCTGGTGGCGAAATCCCGACGTCTACCTCGAGTAGTGGTCAGGGATCGACCGACTCGAACCCGTCGCGGTTCGCGATCCCCGGCGTGTGCGGCGTCGCCCGCTTGTGCGCCGTTTCGGCGAACAGCGAGACGATCTCGCGGGCGAGGTCGGGCTCGATCTCGAGGGCGGCGATCGCCTGCTCGAGGGAGTCGCCCTCGTCGACGAGGCGGTAGAGCAGGGGATCGATGACGTCGTAGGTGGCGCCGAGTTCGCCGGCGTCGGTCTGGGTGGCCCAGAAGCCGGCGGTCGGCGTCTTGCTGATGATGCGTCGCGGAACGCCGAGTCGCTTGGCGAGCGCCCGGACCTCGGTCTTGTAGAGGTCGCCGATCGGATACGTATCCGCGGCACCGTCGCCGTACTTCGTGAAGTATCCGAGCAGGAGTTCCGAGCGGTTCGCCGTTCCGACGACGAGCCGGGACTCACGATTGGCCGCGTAGTACGCACAGCACATCCGTAGCCGTGCGATCACGTTCCCGATCGCGCGGTTGCGCTCGTTGGGTCGGTCGGCTGATTTCGGTTCGAACTTCGCGGCGACCGTCTCCTCGAAGGCACCCAGCAGCGGCTGCAGCTGGATCTCGCGGAACTCCATGCCGAGCCCGTCCGCGATCGTCCGGGCCTCGTTGACCTGCGTGCGGTCGCTCTTGTGACAGGGCAGGCCGAGCCCGAGCACCCGATCGCTGCCCAGCGCCTCGACCGCCAGCGCGGCGGTCACCGTCGAATCGATCCCGCCGCTCATCGCGACGACGACGCCGTCCGCACCGGCGTCGGCGACGGTTCGGCGAAGGTCGTCGGCGATCCGTTCCCGAACCGTCTCGAGGGCGTCCCGATCAGTAATGAACGGTCCGACACCGTTCTCGAGTTCCGAGTAGACGAACGTTTTCCTTTTAGCACCCATAGTTGAATCACGTGGTGTTGATCTACGACTAGCCAGACATTTGTCTCCGTTAAGTGTTTTGCGATTATATTGCTAGTAGTCTCGGTTTGGGTGCAGGTATCACGAGCTACTGCCGGAGTAGAACGGAGTGATATGTATATATACGCCATAGAATTTGATGATCTAAATATCTGATTCGGATCGGGGAACCTCACTCCCACTCTTCGAAACGGGGGTGTCGAAGGAGTCCGATGCTCGTCTCGCTCCAGTCGCGTCACTCGCGGGACGACTACGAGGGGACGACCGTAATCGGGTCCTTCCGATCGATCGCCTGCTCGAGATCGTCCGCGATCGCGCTGCCTCGCGAGACCTGGATCTCGCCGCCGCGGCTCACCGTCGCGGTGAAGAGGTAGTCGCCGCCGGCCTGGACCTCGACGGTCTCGCCGTGGCTGCCATCGACAGGGATGACGATATGTCTCGAGGTGATCTCAGGGGTGACCATCTCGCCGGGCTGGGAGCCGGCGGCGTTTCCGCCCCCGCCGCCTCCGCTACCGCCGCTTCCGGCCCCGTAGTTCGGGTTCTCGTCGTGGGTTCGGACGTCGATATCGATTCCGAGGCGGTTCTCGATGTCGGTGATCCGGCCGCCACCCTTGCCGATCACGCTCGAGATGTCGTCCTCTTCGACGTAGGTGACCGCCTTGTCCTGGCTCTTGAGGTCGACGTCGACGTACCCTCGTGCGACCGACCGGATCTCGCGTTCGATCTCCTGTTTGGCGATGCGGTCGACGCCCGACTCGCTGCCGGGGCCGCCCTCCTCGTCGTTGAGCGGAACGGTGACGACCTGGCGGTTGAAGGTGTAGATCTCGTAGTCGGGTTCGCCCGTCTCGAAGTCGGTGACCTGGATGACGGGTCGAGCGAGATCCTCCTCGGTGAGTCCCGCGGGGACCTTGACCTCGGTCCGGACGTCGTAGACGGTGTCGACCTCCCCGGCCTCGATGTAGACGACGGTGTCGACGACCTGTGGGATCATTCCGAGTTCGACGCGACCGACGAGCCGCTGGAGCGCGTCGATCGGGCGGGTCGCGTGGACGACCCCGATCATGCCGACGCCGGCCAGGCGCATGTCCGCGAAGACCTCGAAGTCGTCGGTCTTGCGGACCTCGTCGTAGATGGTGTAGTCCGGTCGAACCATCAGCAGGGCGTCGGCCGTCTTCTCCATCTGGCCCGCGAGTTCGGTGTACTGGGTGATCTCGGGGCCGACCTGCAGGTCCCGCGGCTTCTCCATCGTCTTGACCGCGTAATCGTTGTCGGAGATGAAGCGAGCGACCGCCTGCGCGAACGTCGACTTCCCGGCGCCGGGCGCACCCGAGATCAGCACGCCGCGCTGGCGCTCGAGCAGCCGCTCTTTGAGTTCGTCGGCGTTCTCGTAGTCCTCGATGTCGGTCTGGGCGATCGGGCGGACGGCGGTGATCTCGATGCCGTCCGAGAACGGGGGTCGACCGATGGCGATCCGGTAGTCCCGGAACTGGACGATCTTCATCCCCGGCTCCGAGAGCTCGATGAAGCCGTCGTGGGACTCCTTGGCGCCGTCGACGATCTCGCGGGCGTACTCGTCGATCGTCTCCTCGTCGAGCGGTTCGTCGGCGATCTCCTCGTAGCGCATCTCGCCGAGTTCTCCTCGCTTGGCCTTCGGAACGGCGCCGGCCCGAAGGTGGACGCTCATCGTCCCGTCGTCGAAGAACTCCTCGATCGTCAGCGTGCCGACCTCCCGGACTTCCGGCGAGACGTGCTCGACCTCGAGGCCCTTCGCCTGAGCGACCTCGGCCTGGACGATGTCGCTCGTCAGGAACGTGGCGCCGAGATCCTCCGCGAGGTCGCGGATCAGGGCGTCGATCTCCCCCTCGGAGGCGTGGCCGCGCTCGATGGCGTTCGGTCGGTCGCCGACGTACTCGAGGGTGATCGTCCCCTCGTCGGCGAGTTCCGCGAGCCGCTGGAGCTCCGAGAGGCCGTCCCAGCCGCTGTCGAGGCCGTCGTTGGCCTGCGCCTCGAGTTCCGCGACGACTGCCTCCGGCACCGAAATCGTCGCTCCCTCGAACTGCCCGTCTTCGATCGTCGCCGAGACGCGGCCGTCGATGACCACGCTCGTATCCGGCACGACATTCATACCGTCTCCTGGGTCCCGAACGCCAATAAGGGTGTTCAAGCACATGAAGGGGGCGTCAGTCGCTCTCACGACTGCGGTGCAATCAACTTCCCCGAGGTGGAAGGTGCCGCCATGTCGGTCATCGATTTGACCCGGAAGCTCGTACGGACGCCGAGTCACGAGGACGAGACGGCCGCGGGGGACCTCCTCGAGGAGTGGCTGCGCCGCGAGACCACGGCGGAGGTAACGCGGGACGAGGTCGGCAACGTTTTCGCCAGGAAGGGGGCGGGCGAGGAGACGCTCGCGTTGGTCGGCCACCACGACGTCGTCGAACCCGCCGACTCGCAGGTCGTTGCGGGCGGCGACGAGTACGTCGTCGAGGAGCGTGACGGCCGACTGTACGGTCGGGGAACGGCGGACATGAAGGGGGCGGTCGCCGCGGCGGCGGTCGCGTTCCGCGATGCGGAACCTGCCGGCGAACTCGTCTTCGCGAGCTTCGTCGGCGAGGAAGTCGGAGGGGTCGGCGCCCGCCACGCCATCGAGGGGGGGTTCGCGCCCGACTATGCGATCGTCGGCGAGGGTTCGACCGGGTACTCCGCACCCGGCGTCACCGACGTCGCCGTCGCCCACAAGGGCCGCCGCGGGAGCACGATCACCGCACGGGGCGAGCGAGCCCACGCGAGCGAACAGGAGGCCGGCGAGAACGCGATCTACCGGGCGAGCGACGCCGTCGATATCGTTCGGGGGCTCGAGGCGCCGACGGTCGAGGTGGCCGGCGAGCGACTCACGGGTAGCGTCGTCGTCACCGAGATCGAGGGAGGAACGGCGATGAACGTCGTTCCCGACCGCTGCGAGGTGACGGTCGACGAACGGACCGTTCCGGGGAGGCGAGCGGATCTCGAGGGCGTCGAGGAACTCGAGGGCGTCGAGTGGACGATCGATCAGGATCTGCCACCGATGGAGTGTGGCGACGAGGCGTTCGCCGAGGCGGTCCTCGAGGCGGCCGACGGCGCCCAGTCGGGCGCGCCGGAACTCGTGACGAAACCGCACGCGACCGACGCCGGCTGGCTCTCTCGAGCGGGGACCGAGTGCGTGATCTGTGGCGCCTCGGAGCCCGGCGAAGCCCACACCGATACCGAGAGCGTCTCGATCGCGATGCTCGAGCGCTGTGCCGACCTCTACCGGCGCGCGGCCGAGACGTGGCCGCAATAACAGCCTACTCGCGGTTCGCTGGATCGTCGGTCTCGTCAGTCGGCGAGGAGACGTCGGCTGAACCGGTTGACGGCTCGGATTCTTCGCTGCTTGCCGGTTCCGTCGCGTCACGTTCGTCCGCGGCGCGGTCGTCGTCTACGTCCGCGTTACGTTCGGTGACGTTCTCGCTGCCACACTCCGGGCACGCCTGCTCGGTGTAGAACGTGTTTCCACACTCCTCGCAGCGGTACCCCGCCTCGTCGGCGGCTGCCTCCTTTGCCTCGTGCGTGAACTCGCCGACCTTCCGGCCGAGCTTCTCGAACAGTCCCATTGGTTACGAATTAGCGATCGATCCGGATAACTCTTCACCGTCGAGGGAGCGACACCGGACGAGCCATCGGGGATCGCGAGGTCCGGAGTACCGCTCGCACGACCGGTCGTCGACGCCGCGCTCGAGCACCGCGATCGGGCGGCGAACTAACGGGTCGCTGCCGTACTCGGGTCGTCCCGTCCGACCGGCAAAAAACGAAGGCGTGCGTAACGCGATACGGTTGGACGGTCAGGCGCCGGGGACGCCGGCCGCTTCGAACCCGGTGAGCCCGACGAACGCGAGCACGTACAGCACGACGAGCACCGACAGCCAGGCGACGAGGGTGATCGTCAGCGCCGCGATCCAGCCGCCCGGATACCGGGAGTTAATCACGGCGAGGTACGCGAGGAACACCAGTATCGGGCCCAACAGCGGTATCCACCCGAAAAAGAACCCGACGACCGCCCAGACGATCGCGCCGATGAGGGCGGTAATAAACGCGTAGGTGTAGTCCTCGACGTCGACGACGAACTTCGCCCCGAGGAAGATCCCGAGGGCACCAATCAACAGGCTGACGATGAACACGACGAGTGATGCGACGACCATTGCATCACGTTACTCACCAGTCCGAACAAACAGTCCGTGGCTTGCAGTTCCCACAGGTATATCATTCTCGAGCGGTTTCCGGAGAACTGAACCGAAACCGTCGCGGCGAGCCCGTTCCGGAACCACGACGTTGATGACACTCCCGTAAGTATTGCCAGCCAATGGCAACCGATCAGGCCCAGAGCGAGCAGCGGGGCGAGACCTACGACCAGTTCGAAGAACGGATCACGCGGATCTCGAACGTCGGCAACGCGGCCGGCATCCTCCGGTGGGACCAGGAGGTCGTCATGCCCGAGGAGGGGACGCCGGCCCGCGCACAGCAGCTCTCGGCGCTGTCCTCGATCAGCCACGAGCTGCTCACGGCGGACGAGACCGGCGACCTGCTCGAGGAGCTCGAATCTGCCGATCTCGAGGACGAACAGCAGGCCGCGGTTCGGGAGGTCCGCAGGCAGTACGACCGCGAAACCAGCGTCCCCCAGGAACTCGTCGAGGAGATCTCCGAGACGACGGCCAACGCCCACCCGACCTGGAAGCAAGCGAAGGAGGAAGACGACTTCGAGCAGTTCGCGCCGACCCTCGAGAAGCTCGTCGAACTCAAGCGGGAGTACGCCGAGCACATCGATCCCGACGCCGACCCCTACGCCGTGCTGTTCGCCGACTACGAGCCCTACCTGGACCTCGAGACCGCCGAGCGCGTGCTCGAGCGCCTGCGCGAGGAACTCGTCCCGCTGATCGACGCGATCCAGGGTGCCGACGTCGATCTGGCGACCGACACCTTCGCGGGCGAGTTCGACGACGACGATCAGGAGGCGCTGGCCCGCGACGTCCTCGACGCACTGGGCTACGACTGGGGTCGCGGTCGCCTCGACACCGCGCCCCACCCCTTCTCCTCGGGGACGCAGTTCGACGCCCGCGTCACGACCCGATTCGAGGAGGACGACCTGTTGGGGTCGCTGACCTCGACGATCCACGAGTTCGGCCACGCCAACTACACGCTCGGCCTCCCGGACGAGGCCTACGGCACTCCCCTCGGCGAGTCCCGCGACCTCACCGTCCACGAGTCCCAGTCCCGACTCTGGGAGAACCACGTCGGCCGCTCCCGTCCGTTCTGGGAGCAGTTCCTGCCGACCGTCGCCGACCGGTTCCCGGAGCTCGAGGACGCCACCCCGGAAGACGCCTACGAGGCCGCGAACCAGGTGTACGATGACAACCTCATTCGGGTCGAGGCCGACGAACTCACCTACCACCTCCACATCGTGATCCGCTTCGAGATCGAGCGCGACCTCATTTCGGGGGATCTCGAGGTCGAGGACGTCCCAGAAGCCTGGAACGACAAGTACGAGGAGTACCTCGGCGTGCGTCCCGAGACCGACGCGGAGGGCTGCCTGCAGGACATCCACTGGTCCCACGGCTCCTTCGGCTACTTCCCGACGTACTCGCTCGGCTCGGTGCTCGCGGCCCAGCTCTATGCCGCCGCCGAGGACGACCTCGGCGATCTGGACGACGACATCGAGGCCGGCGAGTTCGACGACCTCAACGGCTGGCTCCGCGAGCAGATCCACCAGCACGGCGCGCGCTACACGACTCCCGATCTGGTCGAACACGCCACCGGCGAGGCGTACACGGCCGACTACTTCCTCGAGTACGCGAAATCGAAGTACGGCGAGCTGTACGACCTCGAGGAGTACTGAGACTCGGGGTCGACCGCCGCTTGCAGAAACGCTTAGGATCGAGCGCGCGTCTGCCCCTCACAATGAGAGACACACTCGAGCAGCAGACGGCGATCGTCACCGGGGCGAGCGCCGGGATCGGCGCGGCGACCTGTCGGGAGCTGGCGGACGCGGGGGCGAACGTCGTCCTCGCGGCCAGAAGCGAGGGCGACCTCGAGGAGCTGGCGGACGAACTCGAGACCGACCACGGCGTCGAGACGCTCGTCGTCCCGACGAACGTCCGCGAGGAGGACGACGTCGACGCCCTGATCGAGGAGACCGTCGATCGCTTCGGTGGCTTCGATATCCTGGTGAACAACGCGGGGCTCTCCCGGGGCAGCGAGATCGCCGAGATGAGCACCGAGGAGTACGAGACGATGCAGGAGACGAACGTCGACGGCGTCTTCTACGCGACCCGTGCGGCGATTCCCCACGTCCGCGAGCGGGAGGGGCACCTGATCTTTCTGGGCAGCTTCGCCGGCCAGTACCCCCGCTCCTTTAATCCGATCTACGCCGCCTCGAAGTGGTGGGTCCGGGGGTTCGCCAAGAGCGTCGCGGCCCAGGTCGGCGACGACGGCGTCGGCGTCAGCATTATCAACCCCGCGGAGGTCCGCTCGGAGTTCGAGACGACCAGCGGCGAGACGTTCGCCGAGGCCTTCGACGAGAGCGAGGCCAGCGAACCCGAGGAGGTCGCCGAGGCGATCCGGTTCGTCGCGAGCCAGGACCACTCGAGCGTGAGCGAACTCGACATCAACCGGCGGGACAAGTTCGCCGACCGGTTCTGATAAAAGGGGCTGGGAGTGCCGGCTCTACCCTTACCCCTGATCGGACTAACCTGCGTGTATGCGCATCTCGATTCCCGGCTTCGACGGCGTCTACTTCGACACCGATGCGGAGTCGTCGGCGCTGACCCTCGCCTTCACGGCGGCGGGTCGCCGCGCGCCGAAACCGCAGGGGTACGCCGTGCAGCTGCTGCCGTACCTCTGGTCGTTCGACGTCGACCTCCGCGAAGTGCCAAACGACCACCCGATCCAGTACCTCCATCCGGAGGGCGCCCAGAGCCTGGGTGAACTCCCCGCCGAACGGGGGATCCAGCAGGCGGGCGCGGAACTCGAGACCGTCCTGCGGTTCGCCTGGGCGGTCAACGACGAGGTCGAGTCGGCGACCGGCAAGATGGTCGGCCGCCAGCGCGACCACGACGGCGTCACCATCGAGATCACCGACGGCAGCGTCGGCGTCGACGGGGAGGAACTCGAGACCGACGAGTTCGATATCGACGACGACGGCGAGACGACGATCGACATCGAGGACGACCCGACCGAGCAGCCGGGCGACTCGGCGGACCCGGACCACGAGTTCGGTGACGACTCCGAGCGCGACCTCGACGAGTACTGACCTCGTCGTTCCGCCGGGGCCGCAGTTTTTGAGCCTGCCGCACCTACGACGAGTATGCGAATCGTTACGACGCTTCCCTCCGCGACCGAGCTTGTCGCCGCGCTCGGCCTCGAGCCTGTCGGCGTCTCCCACGAGTGTGATTATCCGCCGAGCGTCGCGTCGCTTCCCTCGATCACGCGCTCCCGCATCGATGCCGACGCCTCGAGCGAGGAGATCGACCGCCAGGTCCTCGAGATCGGCGAGACCGACGACGGCGTCTACGAGGTCGACGTCGACCTGCTCGAGGAACTCGACCCCGACCTGATCGTCACCCAGGGGATGTGCGACGTCTGTGCGGTCGACGAGGCCGTGATCGCAGAGGCGGTCGCGCGGATCGAGTCCGATCCCGACGTGCTCACCGTCGATCCCCACACCGTCGACGACGTGCTGGACGACCTCGAGCGGATCGGGCGCGCGACCGACCGCGAGGAGCGCGCTCGAGAGGTTCGGGCCGATCTCGAGGCACGAATCGACGCGGTGCGGGACCGCACTGCGGATATCGACGACGGCGATCGGCCCCGTGTCGCCATCTTCGACTGGACCGACCCCGCCATGATCGCGGGCCACTGGACCGCCGAACTCGTCGAGTGGGCCGGCGGCGAGTACGGGCTGGCCGACGTCGGCCAGCGCTCGACGCCCCGCGAGTGGGAGGCGATCCGCGAGTACGATCCCGAACTCGTGGTCGTCGCGCCCTGCGGGTTCGACCTCGAGCAGACCGCCGCGAATCGCACGGACCTCGCCGAGCGCGAGGGGTGGGACGACCTCGCGGCGGTCCGCGAGGGTCGGGTGTGGGCGATGGACGGCCACCACTACCTCAACCGCCCCGGTCCGCGGCTCGTGGACACCCTCGAGGCGCTGGCCCCGATCGTTCAACCGGAGCGGTTCGACGGGCCGCCCGAGTCGGTGGCGATACCGTTCGAGGTCCTCGAGGAGTTCGCGTCGAACGCGTCCGGACCGACCGAGACCCGGGCTGATCAGGCGCCCTGATCGTGCTCGTCCTTCCGAAAGCGGTTCGAGCGGAGATCGTCGAGCGGGCTCGAGACGGGCGTCCGTTCGAGATCTGTGGCGTCCTCGGGGGAGAGTACGAACCGAACGGCCGAAGCGAGGTTCGCTCGCAGTACCCCGCCGAGAACGTCGCCGAGCACCCCCGAACCCGGTATCGGATCGACCCCGAGGAACAGCTCGCGATCTTCGACCGCCTCGAGGCTCGCGGCGAGGAGATCGTCGGCTTCTACCACTCCCATCCGCAGGGCCCGCCCCATCCGAGTGAGACCGACGCGGCCGACGCGACCTGGCCCGATCGGTCGTACGTCATCGTCTCGCTCGACCCCTTCGAGATCGGGTCCTGGCGCTGGCGCGAGGACGACGGCTTCGAGGACGAGGACGTCCTGCTCGAGTGAGCATTGTCGTTCAGCGACACCGAACGGTTTCCGACCTCGGGTCCAGTTCCAGACGGCCCCCGATCGGCAGCGGCGCGATCGGGGTCGTGTGTCCCCAGTCGAGACCCAACAGGACGGGCGCGTCCGGGCTGTACCGCCGAACCTGCTCGACGACCTCGTCGTAGAGTCGCTCGCGGTAGGCCTCCCGCTGCTCGCGGGGCGGCTCCGTCAGAAAGCTCCGAGTCGGCGGGCGAGCGATCGCGACGCCGTCGAACCGCTCGAGCAGCCCGCGCTCGCCGAGACACATGAGGGTCCCACCGACGGCGTCGGGCTCGGGGATCGATTCGGCGGTCTCGAGACACAGAATCGCCCCCTCGAGGTCGGCGGGTGACGGCACGAAGCGGTCGGCAGCCAGGAACCACTCGACGATCGCGCGACAGCCGCCCCACGTTCGGCCCTCGACGGGCTCGCTCCCGCCAGCCCACCGTCGGCCCGGATTCGGCTCGTAGGCCGGCGACGAGTCCATCTCGGAGGGCTCGGTCCACCACGTCGAGGGTTCGTCGGTCCATTCGGCGGCCGGCTCGAGCCGCCCGAGGTCGTCCTCGAAGAACGCGCGCCGACAGTACCGCTCGGTGTAGGCGGGTAGCTCGCCCGGAACGGCGAGTTCGTTCATCAGCTGGGCGCCGTTGTACGAGACGACGCCGGCGTTCCACAGGAACAGCTGGAGGGCGGTGTTGTCGCTCATCCCGTAGAACCGGGTCGCGTTGGCCCGGAGGACGTCCGGATCGAGGTGTTTCAGGATCCGTAGCTGGTCGCTGCCGCCGATGGTCGCGACGAGCCCGTCGATCTCGGGGTCGCGGAAGGCGGCGTGGACGTCCGCGGCCCTGGCGCGGGGGTTGTCGGCGAGGAACGCGTTCCCCTGTCGAGCCGTCGGGTAGATCACCGGCTCGAGGTCGAACCGCTCCCGCAGTCGCTCGAGACCCAGCTCGAAGACGTGAGGTGCCTCCCGCGCGCCGCCGCTAGAGGGTGCGAGGACGGCGACGCGGTCGCCACGCTCCAGCGGCGGCGGCGTGATAAACTCGGGCATACGTCGACGTCAACCCGAGCTGACATATTTCTGTCGCGGTCGGTCGCCGAACGGCGGCCTCGAAAACGCTACTCCCAGTCGCCCTCGATCTCGTCGGCCTCCTGTCGTTTCTTCGCGGCCTCCTCGCGGAACTCCGTAATCCGGTCCTGGAGTTCGCTTCCGACGAGGTATTTGAAGTCGTCCGGCATCAGCCCACGCTGGATGTCGATCGTCACCATCGTATCGCAGCCCTCGACGATCTCGGGCGCCCACTTACCCGCCGCGAGCTTCGACTCGTCGGTGACGACCGCCTCGCCGTCCTCGACGTCGATGAAGGCGGTGACGGTGTTCCAGATTCCCGGATCGCTGGTCGTCGCCTCGTCGAACAGTCCCTCGAGCCGGCTCTCCCTGACGGGTTCGTCCCGGAGTTCGATGACGAGCTCCTCGAGTGCGTCGGCGATCGCCTCGTTCTCGGCGGCTCGCTCGCGAAGCTTCTCTGGCCCGGGGTCGTCGCGTCCGGATCGGCTCATCGGTTCCCCTCCGTCGCGATCGGTCCGTCGGTCATGGGGGTGCCTACCCGCCTCGAGACCGTAAACGTACGCTTCCGGGTCGAGCGACCGATCCCCCGGTCCGCGGGTCTCAGTCCCGCTCCCGCAGGACGTCCGGCACCCACTTCCGGTTCGGGTCGTCGGTCCGGTCCATCCAGTCGACCAGTCGCTCCCGCATCGCCTCGCGGACGTCGGCGTAGTCGGGGTGGTCGATCAGGTTCTGTAGCTCCGCGGGATCGGCTTCGAGGTCGTACAGCTCGTCGATATCGGGCCCGTTGTAGACGTACTTGTACCGCTCGGTGCGGACCATCCGCTGGGTGTAGAGGCCGAACTCCTCGCCGTGGTACTGCGCGAAGACGGAGTCGGGACGCTCCTCGGAAGCCTCGCCCTCGAGCAGGGGGACGAGACTCCGTGCGTCGAAGGAGTCCGGCACCGTGACGTCGCCCATCTCGAGGAAGGTCGCGGCCAGGTCGTGGAGGTGAACGGGAGCCTCGCAGACCGACCCGGGGTCGACGACGCCCGGCCAGCGCACCTGCAGCGGAACGCGGTAGGTGTCGTCGTACATCAGCGGTCCCTTGTTGAACTGGCGGTGGCCCCCGACGAAGTCGCCGTGGTCCGAGGCGTGGACGACCGCGGTCTCCTCCTCGAGTCCGCGTTCCTCGAGCGACTCGAGGATCCGCTCTATCTGGTCGTCGATCATCGTCACGAACCCGCGGTACTTGGCGATCGCTTCGGCCCAGGTCTCCCAGTCGAAGTCGGCGACACCCCGGTAGTGCAGGAAGTTCTCGTGGACCCGCGGTTTCCCGTCGTAGGTCTCGGCGTAGCTGTCGGGTCGCTCGACGTCTTCGGGGTCGTACATCGAGGCGTAGGGTTCGGGAACGACGTAGGGGTGGTGGGGACCGTAGAAATCCGCCCGGTGGAAGAACGGCTCCTCGCGGTCGCTCTCGGCGTGGGCCTCGATCGCGTCGATCGTCCGTTCGGCGAGGAAGTACGCGCGGGTGTCCTCGACGTCGACGGGCGTCTTCGCGGCGACGAAGGTTCCGTCCTCGCTCCCGCCGCGGGTGTAGATCTCGTCCTCGAGGTCGGTTTCCTCGAGGGGCGTCCCTCGATCCTCGCGGTACTCGCGGAACGCCTCGTCGATGTCGTCGTGGTGTACGTCGCTGCCGCCCAGATAGGCGAAGCCGAAGTCCTCGGGGGTCTGGTCGTCGCCGACGTGCCACTTGCCGGTGTAGGTCAGTTCGTATCCCGCCTTGGCGAGCAGTTCGGAGAACGTCGGCAGCTCCGTCGGCAGGTTCGCCCGGATCGCGTCGGCCTCGTGGCTGTTGTTCAGCATCCCGTGGCCGTGGGGGAAGAGTCCGGTCAGCAGGGAGGCCCGGGCGCTCGTACAGATGCTGATCGGGGTAAACGCCCGTTCGAAGCGCATCCCCTCGCTCGAGAGCCGATCCATCGTGGGCGTCTCGACGGGCGGACCGTCGGGCGCGGAGTAGTCGTACCGCTCCTGATCGCTGAGGACGAACAACACGTTCGGACGACCGTCGGCGTCTGGCATCGGGCGTCGTACGGCAGGGCCGCAGTTAACGGTGGCCTTGCAGGGCCGTCGATTCGACCGTAATTCCCGGGATCGAACCAGATAATTCAAGAACCCGTACTCGAAACTCCGGATGTGCCAGTCGCGTACTGCGAGGAGTGTGAGTGGAGCCGTCGCGTCGAGGACGATGCCGACGGCGAACTCAACGAGGTGATGATCCGCCACTACATCGAGACCGGTCACTCGGTCGAGCAACGCGACGAGCAGGGGTCGGACCGCGAACTCGAGTCGTAGCGGGAGTTGTGGTACGAGTTCTGTACTTGAGTCGTAAATTGCCTCGGGGTCAAGCCCCGAGGCTTTCGCATGGACTCCCGTTCTATGCCTCAACCGAGGCAGGGGGCACGTACTCCCCGCTCACGTTCAGCATCCCGCGATTCAAGCGCACATCTACGGGTGCACCTCCATCGTCTGCGTTTTGCCGACGAC
>NZ_JBLRWX010000047.1:0-27666 GCF_047921035.1 Natronococcus sp. | reverse complement strand
ATCTTTCGACTCTTACAGCGGCAATTCAGGGTCCCGGAACCGTGGGTCGACGAGGAGTTCTCGAGAGCATCGACGAAGCTCCGCGTCCCGTTCAACCAACACGACCCACTTGATGGAATTCCTGCACCGTCCGACCATGACGATCGTGACGTGGGCCGGCCCCATCCAGTCGTAGCGGAAGGCCAGCCCCATCCCGAGGACGTAGCCTACGAGAACGTGAGTGAGGACGTCAGCCACCGCGATCACCTCCCGCGGGCGCCTCGAGCGCGTCGTCGGTCCGCCCGCGGCCGTCCTCGGTGGCCGATCCGCTATTCGGGTCACCGCGCGACCGCGCGCGCTCGCGCGGAACGAACGCGAGTCGCTCGAGGTCGAACCGCCAGTCCCGAAGCACGCGGCCGACGACCACCAACCCGCCGAGCAGCGAGATCAGCATCATGTACTGCGTGTCGCCGGGCTCCTGGACGGTCGCCCGCTCCGCGGCCAGGGTGTCCTCGTCCTCGAGCGTGCCGGAGGCCGTGACCTGGTCGCCGACCTCGAGGGGCTCGTCGGTGTTCTGGACGGCCGCGTCGGCCTCGATCACCGTGAACTGGCCGTAGCCGCTCGCGCGCGTCGCGATGACGACGGGATCGGTCTCGACGACCTCGCCGCCGAGGATGACCGCCTCGCCGACGTGGCCGGCCCGGTCGTTGGGCACCTCGGTCTCGTCGGGAAGGTCGCTCTCCATCGGTTCGGCGGGGCTGGCGCCGGCCCAGACGATCAGCCCGGCGAGGGCTACGACCACAAGTCCGATCGCGAGGAGGCGAACGCCCTGTCCGAACGGCTCTCGGCTCGACATTCGGTTCACTCGCGGGGGCGACTCGGCATAGGCGTTGCGCTCTCACCGCCGACGCGCTCGCGGAGCCGCCGGCGGATCGGCGGCGCCTCGAGGGTGCGCCAGCCGACGACGGCGCCGACGGTACCGACCAGAGAGAGCAGCGCCCGCGTGCTGGCCGCGTCGACGAGGTAGTGGATGCCGAGCGCGAGGCGAGCGAGGCCGACGACGGCGACGACCGCGCCGGCGGCGAGCAGCCGCCGAACGCGAGTGCTGTGGGTCGTCCACAGCGCGAGCGCACCCCAGGTACTTACCGCCGCCATGACGTGCCCGCTCGGAAACCCGTGCTCGCTCGAGGACACCGCGTGCAGACTGGGATCGGTGCGAGGAAGCGAGAACGCGCCCTTGACCAGGACGACGAAGGCCAGCCCGCCGAGGGAGACGGCGAGCACGTAGGCGGTGCCTCTCGAGCAGAGCGGCCGACCCTCGAGGGCACCCGACCGGAGCGTGCGGCCGACGTCGACGAGATAGAACAGACCCAGCAAGGGGACGAGCAGCGTCAGCTTGCCGGGGTAGGAGAGCGCGACGAACAGCAGCGTCGTCCACTCGGGGAGAAACTCGCGGAGGAGTTCGGTCGCGCCGACGCTGCGGCTCATACCGGAGGAGGGGACAGGACCGAGTAAACGGTTCGCGTTTCAAGCGCGTGCTGGACTCGTGGCGCGGCCCTCTCCGAAAAATCCGAGCCGACCGCTCAGAACGGGAACAGCGAGTCGGCGTCGGGATCGCGCTCGAGCAACTCGATCTCGTGACCGTCCTGGTCCTTCGTAAAGGCGTACATGTTGTCGTTGCTCTCGGGGTCGCGGTAGTCCTCCGCTTCGCGGGTCATCAGCTGGTCCCAGTCGTCCTCGAGGTCGTCCATGCGGACACAGAGGTGGCCCCAGGCGTCGCCGAAGTCGTAGCTGCGGCCGTCGTAGTTGTAGGTGAGTTCGACGGCCATCGCCGCCTCGCCGGCGTCCTCGGGTTTCATGAAGTAGTTCGCGAACGAGTCCGACTCCCAGCGGCCGGTGTGTTCGTACTCGAACTTGCGGGTCCAGAAGCCCAGTGCGTCGTCGGCGTCCTCGACGCGGATCATGGTGTGGTCGAGCGACCAGGTCGCGCCCTGCTCGGGGTCGCGCTGGACGATCTCGACCTCGTGGCCGTCGGGATCCTTCACGAAGGCGTATCGGCCGCCACAGGATTCGGGGTCGCGATAGTCCTCGACGCCTTCGTCCATCAGCTGCTCGTAGTGGTCCTCGAGTTCGCCCTCCGGAACGCGCACCGCGATGTGGCCCCAGGCGTCGCCGACCTCGACGTCCTCGCCCTCGTTGTGGGTGAGCTCGAGCATCGCCTCCTCCTCGGCCATCTCCTCGGGGCCGAGGTAGACGATGGTGAACCCGTCGCCCTCGTGGCGGTCTTTCTCCTCGTACTCGAGGTGGGTCTGGTACCAGTCGAGCGACTCCTCGAGATCCGAGACGCGCATCATGACGTGATCGAGCGTGCCGTCCATACGCGGACCAACGCCGGGAAATCTCAAAAGCGTGGCGAAGCCGGCGGTCTACTCGGCGTCGTCGACCGACTCGGCCTCGCGAGACCCGGAGTCGACGTCGACCGAGGACGCCTTCGGCTGTACGCCCTTCCGTCTCGCGTCGAACTCCGAGAGCCCGTAGACGAGGCCGACGAGCAGGGCGAGTCCGATCGGCAGGAAGATCGCGGGCGAGAGTCCGAGGTAGCCGTACAGCAGGTAACAGACCACCACGACGACCATGACGGTGGCGGCGTAGTAGAACTGCGTTCGGACGTGGTCGATGAGGTCGGCCCCGGTGAACGTCGAGGACAGCACCGACGTATCGGAGATCGGCGAGGTGTGGTCGCCGAAGATCGCCCCCGAGAAGACGGCGCCGACGACGACGGGCATCAGCTCGAACGAGCCGGTCAGCTCGTAGACGACCTGGATCGCGATCGGCGTGACGATCCCCATCGTCGCCCACGACGATCCCATCGTGAACGCGACGAACGCCGCGACGAACAGGATCACGACGGGGAGCACCTCGAGCGGGATCGCCTCGCCGACGTAGCCGGCGACGAAATCGCCGGTACCGAGCGCGTCCGCGACGTCGCTGATCGACCACGCGAGAACGAGGATCGTCACCGCGGTCACCATCAGCCGGAAGCCGTCGAGGACGGTGTCGACGCCGTCGCCGAGGTCAAAGAGGTCGTAGGCGACGCCGATCGCGATCGCGGACGCGACCATCGCGAACGAGCCCCAGACCAGCGCGCCGGCGAAGTCGCCGGCGCCGACGACGTCGACGAGGACCTGCACGAGTCCCGCCTCGTCGGCGGCGGCGCCGATCGTCGTCGCTGCTCCCTCCTCGGCCTGCTCGTCGACCCAGGATTCGTACCCGGTCCAGAACGCGCCGGCGAGCGTGACGACGACGAGGACGACGACCGGTGCGAAGAACGTCCGCAGCATCGGTCGGTCGTCGATCGGCTTCCCGAGGTCCTTCTCGACCTCCTGGAGCGGGGTGGCGTCCTCGCGGCTGACGAGCCCCTGCTTCCACGAGCGGTGCTCGGCGTCGAGCATCTCGCCGAAGTCACGCCGCGTGTAGACGACGATCCCGACCATCGCGATCGCCAGCAGGGCGTAGGTGTTGTACGGGATCGACCAGACGAACGTCTCGAACGCCGTCGGCGCCTCCCCGTCGACGCCGAGGTCCTCGTAGGCGCCCGCGATCAGCGAGAGCTGGAAGGCGACCCAGCTCGAGAGCCCGATCGTCGCGACGGGCGCGGCCGTCGAGTCGACGATGTAGGAGAGCTTCTCGCGGGAGATCCGGAACTGGTCTGAGATCTCGCGCATCGTGGAGCCGACGATCGCCGTGTTGGCGTAGTCGTCGAAGAACATGAGCAGCCCCAGGATCCAGGTCGTGAGCCCGACCGTGCGCTGGGTCTCGAGTCGTTCGGTCGCCCAGTTCCGGACGGCGGTCGCGCCGCCGAGTCGCCAGATCAGCGCGACGCCCGAGCCGAGCAGGATCGTAAACAGCAGGATCTGGACGTGAAAGCCCTCGTCGGCGATGATCGCGCCGACGATCCAGTCGAAGGTCTGTCCGATGCCGAGACTCTCGGTGTAGATGATCGCACCCGACCAGACGCCGAGAAACAGCGAGAGCATCGGCCGCCGCGTGGCGACCGCGAGAACGATCGCGAGCAGCGGCGGCAACAGCGATAGCGCCCCGAACTCTGACATGGCGGCACCTACACCGCCAGAACTGATAATTCTGGCTCATCGGAACCGACAGTTACGGAACCACTATCGGCGGAGAATTAGCTTCAGCACGTCTTCGTCCTCGAGGACGTGGTCGGTGCCGACCTGCTGTTCGTCGTGGGTCGCGCTGGGACCGCTGACGCGGGCGAAACGGAACCGCTCTTCCATCTCGCCGCCGAGTTTTTCGATCGCTTCCCCGATGGTCGTGCCCGACTCGACGACGAGCGGTTCCTCCCAGTCGACGCCGCGGCCGGGTTTGTCCATGTACACCCGAATCAGTCCGAGGTTCTCCCAGATACGGTCTTTGAGCGCGTCGAGTCCCCGCTCGGCCTCGGCGCTGATGAACGTTACCTCCTCGGGGTCGAGGTCGCGCTCGCGGAGCTGTTCGTCCACTTGCTCCTTGTAGTCGGGCTCGATCAGGTCGACCTTGTTGACGCAGGTGATCGATGGGATGTACTCGCGGTTCTCCATCAGCCCGTCGATCAGCCGGTCGATGGTGACGTTCTCCTGGAGGTTGAGATCGGCGTTGACGTAGCCCTGATCCCGGAGCACGTCCGAGATCGTCTCCTCGTCTAACTCCTGGTCGGTGCTCGAGGTGATCTTGATGCCGTCTTTGATCTTCGGGCGCACCGTCACCCGCGGAGGCTCCTGGTCGACGCGGATGTTGATGTCGTACAGCTCCTCCTGGAGGCGGTCGTACTGCTCGATCTCGAACACCGAGAGCATGAAGACGATCAGGTCGGCGTTGCGAACGACCGCGAGCACCTGCTTCCCGTCGCCTTTGCCCGACGCCGCGCCCTCGATCAGCCCGGGGACGTCGAGCATCTGGATGTTCGCGCCGCGGTGGTTGAGCATCCCGGGATTGACGTCCAGCGTCGTGAACTCGTAGGAGCCGGTTTCGCTCTCGGCGTTGGTCATCGCGTTCAGCAGCGACGACTTGCCGACGCTCGGAAAGCCGACCAGGGCGACGGTCGCGTCCCCGTGTTTCTCGACGGAGTAGCCGCCGCCACCGCCCGATCCCGACTGCTGGTTCTCGAGTTTCTCCTTCTTCTCGGCGAGCTTGGACTTCAGCCGACCGATGTGCGCTTCGGTCGACTTGTTGTAGGGCGTGTTGGCGATCTCCTCTTCGATCTCCTCGATCTCGTCCTCGAGCCCCATTTGTCTGTACTCAGCCGGCCGCGTCGAAAAACCCTTTCGACCCCCCACGACGGCGTACCGACCTCCGAATCACGGAAGCGTGATCGCTACTGTGTTGACCGGACTGGTCGGATCGCTGAGGAGAAGGATATCGACCACTTGCCGCAACGAACCGCTCTCGACGGAAGCACCGAGCAGAAGAAAAACGAAAACCCCCGTACGGGAGTTAGGTATCGCTCTCGGGTTACGCAGTACGTCTAGTACTTCTTACTGCGCTTCTTTTTTCGGCCGTTACCGCGCTTACCGCTCTTTTTCGAGTAGTGGCCGCGAGCTTTTCCTGGCGGCTTTTTCTTCGGCCCGTTACCGCGCTTACCACTCTTTTTCGAGTAGTGGCCGTTAGGCTTTTTCCGCTTACGGTCGCCACCTTTATCGCCCGCTGCAGCGGTTCCTGTGAATCCGATCGCGGCGAGTCCGATCGCTCCTGCGGTTCGAAGAACGCCGCGGCGGTCGCTATGTGCTTTGTCGTCAGTCATCTGTTTGCTCCGGGTGGCCCGTCCACCCATCAGCGTCCACGATCGGAGTTCGCATTAACGGCTTCAATCGTTCCAACTGTTACACGAACCCAATTTCGCACACTGATAGCTTTCACGGCGAGCGATAATTTCGACGGCAGCGTTCGTATCGTGATACACTTTTTTCTCCGAGACAGTAGTAGATTCCGTCTCGCCCGAAAGTGGCGAGAGCAGGGATAAGGAGGGCTGAGAACCGTTCGAAACGAGTATTAATCGAGCACAACGTTCCGACTTTGCACTCGAACGACCCGACGCCTCCGTTTCCCGCGTTAGCCGAGCGATGTAGCGCCGAAACGGCCAAATATCGGCTCCATACCGGCCGAAGAGCTCGAATCTGCTTTCGAAATAAACCGAACTTTCGGAGCGTCTTTCACCGAGTCAATAGATATTTTTCATCGTTTTAGTCACGCGTCTCGATGCCTAAATATGGTCGGCGGGCGAGATGCGCTCGTCCCAAGAAGTCCGAAGCGAGACGAGACACCGCAGCAACGGGTAACCGGGTAGCGGATCGTCATCGATTCGGGTAATAGAACCTTTTCCTCTTCGTTTCGCATTTCGCCCGTCCGTACCATCGTTTTACGTGTCTCACGGAGGAGCTGTCGATCGCAGATGCCGTGCGACGATACAAGCGACGAAACCGTTCCTCGAAACGACGAGCCGACGTTCCAATCGCTGTAGCCGCAGTTAGGTGCCAGTTGCACTAGAGAAGTCGTTTCGTGGGGCCATCACCGAACTCGAGCGAGAGCCGATCGCCTCCGAGCCGGATACGGGCCGGTGAGCCCGAGGTGTACCCGCCCGTTCTCCTGTCGCGGAAAGAACGGAGCGACTCTCGCGTACTACCGGATCGTACCACTGGTAGTCCGACGATCGACGATGAGAATTCGACACGCATAAACGACATCCGTGCGGTGGAGGAACCAGACGAATGCCCGAACCGTCGCAGCTGCGCGACAGCACCCAGATCGTGCTCCCCCGCGAGACCCTCGAGTCCATCGAGCCGCACCTCGACGAGGAGTTTACCGTCACCGTCGTTCCGAAAGATGACGACAGCTGTCTGATCGTCGGCAGCCCCGTCGAGATCAAGGACGTCGGCGAGTTTCTTGCTCGCCGCGGGATCACCGTCCAGTAGGCGTCGCGTCGGGCCGTCGACGCGGCTACTGCTCGGGGTGTGTCGGCGCGTCGAACCCACCTCGGACTAGCGGTTTCGCGACGTGACGTCGCGCACAGGGCGGCACTTCGTACCACCCTCGCTCGAGGTCGCGCTCGAGCGCCACCGTCTCCTTCTCCGCCTCGGCGGTCTTGCAGTCGCGACACCGGTACCCCTGGTTCCGGCCGGCGCTCTCCATCCGTCGCCCGCAGTCGGGACAGGTCGGCGTGACACGTTCGGTCTCGACGAGCTCCCGCACCGCGAACTTCTCGAGTTTGAGCGTTCCCCGCGAGACCTCGCCGCAGACGGTGAGGCGGTCGCCGACGCGCAGCGCCCGCACCCGGTCGCGGAACCGCTTGGTCGGCTCGAAGGCGGCACACTCGAGCGACGGCCGCGCTTCGCTCTCGTCGTCGTCGCCGATCCCCTCGAGGGTAACGAAGACGTGGCCGCCCCGTCTGGTTTCGGGCTCGCTCGCGACCCGGCCGTCGACCCGGTAGGCCCGGCCGTCCCGAACCGACTCGAGCGCCCCCTCCCGAAGGTGGACGTCCGTTCCCTGGTTGGTGACGAACAGCCGGCTCGAGGCGACGGGCTCGCTCTCGATTCCCTCGGCGACCCGGCCGATCGCGTCCGGGTCGTCGCCCCGGATCCCGTGCAGAATCGGACCGGGAGTGTGAGGAACGCAGACCGTTTCGTCCTCCCCGCGGTCGACGGTGTCCCAGACCGCCGGGTACTCCCGGTCAGCTGCGGCGAAGACGCTCCCAGGGTCGACCTCGCGGGGGGTTCCCCACCGTTCGGACTCCCGGTAGGAGATCCGCTCGTAGGTCCACGCCTCGAGTTCGTTCCAGGCGCCGACCGCGGCCAGGGCGCCGATCCGGCCGCGGCCGTTGCCGGCGTGCCACGAGCGGTAGCCGTGGCGGTCGATCAGGGCCGTCGCGTCGGCCCGCGCGAGGTGGGTCCGAATCGCTCGGCGAGCGAACTCGCTCACGTCCGCCGGGGCTTCCCGAGGGTCGTGATCGGCGACGACCAGTCCGGGATGAGTTCGCTCGTCGGCCGTTTCGGCGAGGCGCTCGAGGCGGCCGCGAGCGACCTCGTACGCTCGCTCGGGGTCGCAGTCGGTGTGGATCGCCAGCGCGGCGTTGCCTCGGGTCTTGTACTCGACCGCGGGATTGAGTCGGACGAGGATCAGCCGCGACACCGACGCGCCCGACCGGTTCAGTCGCTCGGCGATCGTCCGTGCGACGTAGGTCGTACACATCCCGCGCTCGCGGGAGTCGGTATCGTCGAGCCCGACGACAGTCATCGGCGGGAGTTGCCGGGCCAGGGAGTAACCGCTTTCGAACGGACGACGACGAGTCCCGATCGTATAAAAGCGTATCCGTCGGATTCCGGTCGAATCGCCACCCTGCGGCCGGGGATCGGCGGGACAACACTCATATAGATGGGCTCACTTACATCCCCCTATGTCCCGTTCGGCACTGGTCGGCAACGTCACCGCGATGCTAGAGGACGCGGGATTCGTGGTCAGCGACCGGTGTGCGATCCGCCCGAAGAGCTTCGACGTCGCGGCGCGTCGCGGCGATAACCTGTTGCTCGTCAAGATCCTGGGCAACATCGACGCCTTCAACGAGGAGACCGGTCACGAGATGCGGCGCCTGGGCACCTACCTGCAGGCGACGCCGCTGGTGATCGGACTGCGCAGCCGAGACGAGGATCTGAAACCCGACGTCACCTACTTCCGTCACGGCGTCCCCGTTCTCAGCCCCGACACGGCGTACAATCTGTTCATCGAGGACGTCCCGCCGCTGATCTACGCCGCACCCGGCGGGCTGTACGTCAACATCGACGGCGACCTGCTGGCCGACGAACGCGAGAACCGCGAACTCAGCCTCGGACAGCTCGCCAGCCAGCTCGGCGTCTCCCGACGAACGGTCTCGAAGTACGAGGACGGGATGAACGCCTCCGTCGAGATCGCGATGGCCCTAGAGGACCTGTTCGACGCCTCCCTCACGAGCCCCGTCGACGTCCTCGAGGGCGCCGACGACGTCCACGAGAGCGAGTCGACCCCGGAGGATCCCGACGCCGATCCGACCGACGAACGGGTCGTCGCCGTCTTCACGCGGGCCGGCTACCGGGTCCACCCGACCGTTCGCTCCCCGTTCAAGGCCGTCAGCGAGGACGAGGACGACAGCGGCGTCGTTCTCACCGGCCACTCGGAGTTCACCGAGGCCGCCGAGAAGCGGGCCCGGATCATGAGTTCGATCGGCCAAGTGACCAGAACCCAGTCGGTGTACGTCGTCGACCGCGCGAAACAGGAGTCCGTCGACGGCACCGCCCTCGTCGAACGCGAGGAACTCGAGGAGCTTCGCGACGCGGACGATCTCCGTGCGGTGATCCGCGAGCGGGCCGAGCGCGAGGAGGCCGTCTGAGGGTCGACCGAGCCTCGAGCATCGGTCTGTGATGCCGAACGGCCCGGCGGCGTCCTCGAGACCCGGACTCGTTTCTCACGACTCGAATCTCGAGCGGGAGTTCGGAGACGGGAGACTCGAGTCACACCAGGTCCCTCCTGTCCCGACTGGTCGCCGAAGGCAGCGAGGGCGCACCGTTTGCGCAAACGAAAATGTAAACGCTATCGTGTTCGCATCCGGATATCGCCGACCTGAGACGGACGCTCGGACGACTCACACCGGTCAGTTTCGGCGAACCGACTCGAGCGAGAATCCGGCGGGATCGATCCGTCGGTCCTGTGTGTCGTAGTCGACGACGCCTGCGTCCGCCATCCGCGGGAGGTGAGCGTGGTGAAGCGTGATCGCGATCCGTTCGATGGATGCCGCTTCCTCGGCTTCGCGTTTCGCGATCGCTGCGGCCAGTTCGTCGACTTCCAACGGTTCAGTACGCTCGTCGAGGATCGCGAGCGCTACTCGTCGTCGGTTCGCCACGAACAGTTCGTCACGGCCGCGTTCGGATAGCCCGACCGTGCGAGTGTCCTTGTCCGCCGTATCGTCCGGGGTTGGGAGCATGTCGTGATCACGTCCGTTCGTCGACGGTGTATCGAAGGGGTCGTTCGGCCCTAAGCGGTGGCTATAACATCTTAGGCAAAATTCGAGGGAGAACCGTTACTCGGTCCGTTCGTGACCTCGCTTTCACGACGTAATCGACCCGAGACTCCGTCGACGGAAGATTGATAGACGTGACCACGGAACACAGAACGATGCGATCGGAATCGCTGCCGGACGCGCTCCGGGAGACGCTAGCGGTCTTCGACGGGACGGGCGAACCCCGGACGACGCCCGAGGTCGCCGAACGGCTCGATCTCGGCCGACGGAGCACGTACGACCGGCTGGACCGACTCGTCGAGCGGGGTCGTCTCGAGACCAAGAAGGTCGGCGCGAACGCCCGGGTCTGGTGGCGACCGGTACCGACCGTCGACGCGACCTCGACGACGCCGGCGGGAGAGACGGGGACCGCGGATTCCGAACGGGGCGTTCGCCGGCACGGCCAGCCCCGATCGACGCTCGAGGAGGAGATCAAACGGATCAACGACGGGTTCTTCGCGGTCGACGACGAGTGGCGGCTCACGTACATCAACGACGCTGCCGCGGCGATGGTCGACGGGACCGAAGCGGAGGCGCTCGGCCGGCGACTGTGGGACGCGGCTCCGGGACTTGTCGGAACCCCTTTCGAGACGGCCTACCGGGAGTCGATGGAAACCCAGGAGGCGACCTCCGTCGAGGCGTACTTCCCGCCCCTCGAGGGCTGGTATCGGGACATCGTCCACCCCTCGCCGTCGGGACTGTCGATCTACTTCACGGACGTCACCGAGCGCAAGGAGCGCGAACGAACGCTGGAACGGTACGAACGCATCGTCGAAACGGTCGGCGACGGGATCTACGTGCTCGACGGCGACGATCGGTTCACGTTCGTCAACGATCCGTTCGCCTCGATGACGGGATACGACCGCGAGGAGCTGCTCGGTAGCCCCGCGGAGCTCGTGTTCGGAGATGAGTTCGACGAGAGGGGCGAAGTGGGAGGAAGTAAACTGGAGTCGAGGAACCGAAGCGTCGCCGTCCTCGAAGAGCGGCTCCACGACGCCGACGGAGGGTCGATCGTCGTGGAGAGTCGATTCGGTCGGCTCGAACTGGACGGCGACGAGCGCGGACGCGTCGGGGTCGTTCGCGACGTCACCGACCGCGTCGAGTACGAGCGGGAACTCGAACGCCAGCGCGAGCAGCTGGCGGCGGTGACCAGCCTCGGCGAGGTCGCAAGCGAGATCATCCACGCGATCGTCGAACAGCCGACCCGCGCGGACATCGAGGAGACGGTCTGTGAGCACCTCGCGAGCTCCGACTCCTACCTGTTCGCTTGGATAGGAGACGTCGACGCCGCAACGCAGACGGTGACGCTTCGAACCGAAGCCGGCGTCGAGGGGTATCTCGACGGGACCACGATCTCGGTCGATCCGGACGACGACCGGGGTCGGGGGCCTACTGGACGTGCCTTTCGGTCCGGCGAGGTGCAGACGACGCGGGACGTCGGCGCCGATCCCCGGTACGAGCCCTGGCGAGATCACATCGAACCCTACGGGGTTCAGTCGTCCGCCGCGATCCCGATCACTCACGAGGGTGCCATCTATGGCGTGTTGAACGTCTACGCGGAGCGGCCGGACGCCTTCGAGGGACAGGAGGGAAAGCGGATCACGCAGCTCGGCGAGATCATCGGCCACGCGATCGCCGCCGCCGAGCGCAAACGGTCGCTGTTGAGCGACGACCTCGTCGAACTCGAGTTCCGGATTCCAGACGTCTTCGCCGCACTCGACGGCCTGAACGAAACGGCGGGACGTATTACGTTCGACTACACGGTTTCGATCGGCGAGGGCGAGTTTCTCGTCTACGGTACCGCCACACCAAATGCGGTCGACGCCCTCCGGGATCTCGGCGAGAACCATCCCGGAGCGGCGGACGTCACCGTCCACCCCGAAGCGACGCCGCTCGGGTTCGAACTTCGGGTAACCGACCCCCCAGTGCTTTCGGCTATCGACTCTCTCAGCGGGTACGTCGATAGTGCGTCGATCGAAGACGGTGACTATCGGATGACGATCCACCTCGCGCCGAGCGTCGACGTCCACCGCGTCGTCGACACCGTCGAGGCGGCGTACCCGGACGCCGAACTGCGCTGTCACCGCCAGATCGCTCGTCCGCGGGACGACCCCAGACCCGACCAACGCCGTCTCGCAGGCGAGCTGACGGACCGACAGCACGCCGTGCTCTCCGCGGCGTACTACGCGGGGTTCTTCGAGTGGCCCCGCGAGACGTCCGGAACGGAGCTCGCCGACTCGCTCGAGGTCGCGTCGCCGACCTTCCACCAGCACCTCCGGAAGGGCCAGCGGAAGGTGTTCGACTCGCTGTTTTCCTCGCCGAAGGATCGATCGTAAACCGCTCGAGAACGCCGCGATGCGTGGAGTCGGCTTCGCCCCCGGACATCGTCGAGAGGAGCAGCACTCGACGGCGCGGTTCGTCGGTCGTCCAAACTACCGGGGTATCGGAACTATCGCGTCGGGAATATTCTGAACTCTTGTGGACCGATATATTAGATGCACAGAATGCGGTTTTATCCTCCTCGCGGCGGCTGCCGAACGGCCGCGACCGGAGAGACATCACGCGTGTCCGGGCTGCAACGGGACCGACTTCCGGTTCGAGAGCGACGAACTCACCGCTCTGGAGGAGGAGTCCGCGCCGTCCAAGCGAAGGACGTAATCGTTTACGCAAGCGTTTTCGCAATCGTTTGCAGTGGTGGTTCGCGGATCGGGAACCGCCACGGGGAGTCCGACGAAACCAAGGCGTTTCGCTTCCACCCGAACGTATGGGAGGGACAGTCGCGGAGATCGAACTTTCGCCGACGGAGTTCGTCCTCGAGGAGACGATCGACGCCGTCGACGGCCTCGAGTGCGAGGTCGAGCGGGTCGTCGCGAACGTCGACGGCGAGGTCATGCCGTTTCTCTGGGTCGACGCACCCGACCTCGAGGGGCTCGAGGACGTGCTCGAAGCCGACGAGACCGTCGACAACGTTCGACTGCTCGCGGACGTCGACGGGGAACAGCTCTACCAGATGGACTGGGTCCAGCGGGTCGACGCGCTCGTCCAGGTGCTCGTCGAGGAGGAGGGGACGGTACTTTCGGCGGTCGGCGACGCCAGCGGCTGGCAGTTCCGGCTGCTGTTTCCCGACCGGGACAGCCTGTCGCGAACGAACGACTACTGTCGCTCGAACGGGATCCAGTTCCAGCTCCACGCTGTCTACAGCCTCGAGGAGGGTCGACAGGGCCGGTTCGGGCTCACCGACGACCAGCAGGACACCCTGGAGCTGGCGTTCGACCGGGGCTACTACGAGATCCCCCGCGAGGCGGACATGATGGCGCTGGCGGAGGAGATGGACATCTCCCACCAGGCGCTGTCGGAACGGCTTCGTCGAGCCCACCGCAGCCTCGTTCAGAACACCGTCGTGATCGGTCAGGAGAGCAGCCCCGACGAGTGATACGGATTGCTGTAACGATTTACCGGCGCAACCGCGACCCGTACGGCGGTTGCGCCGGTAATGACTTACAGGAAACCGTATGAAAGCCGGAGCGGCGGCAGGGGTGGTCGCGGTAGTTGGCCTCGCGAGTGCGGCCGGCGACGCGTGGATCGATCCGAGCCGGACCCACGAGGGTGAGAGCAAGGACGGTGCGTTGGCCTCCGCGACGGGCCCGGAAATTTCCGGGGGAGAGCCGTCGACCGAGTGGGCCGAACCGGTCGACTGCTAACCATGCCCGACAGCAACAGCGCTTCGATCACTCGAGGAACCAGGGCCACGACGCACGCGACCGTTTCACCGCACGACGGCGATCGATCCGGGGACCGGCGCCAACGGACGATCGTCGTCGGCGCAGGGATCGCCGGGCTGACGACGGCCCGCGTCCTCGCGGACGCGTTCGATTCGGTGACGGTGATCGACCGCGACCCGCTGCCCGACGAGCCCGTCGCACGGTCGGGGGTTCCCCAGGCCCACCAAATTCACGTTCTCTGGGAAGCCGGTCGCTCGGCGCTCGAGGAGCTGTTTCCGGGATACACCGAGGAGCTGCGCGCCGCCGGCGGCGTGGCCATCGACGGGCGGCGCGATCTGCACCTGTACAGCCAGGGCGGGTTCCTGGCGTCGGGCTCGTCGCCCTTCCCGCTGTATGCGGCGAGTCGGCCGCTGTACGAGCAACTCCTCCGACGCCGGGTCGCCGACCGTCGTCCGTTGCTCTCCGACAGGGGAAGGGAGTAACCCGGCCGTCGGCGCGTTCGGCCGACTCGGTGCGATCGCGCGCAGCCGACGAGTCCAGTATCAATATATCGAAATGCCATTTACCGAACCGAGTTCGGCGTCGATCCGGACTCTCAGAGGTTCTCTCGAGCGTGGCGCCCGATCGCGTCGCTGAGCTGCTCGGTCTTCTCCGGCGTCGCGGTCTCGAGTCCGACGCGGACCGCGAGGCGGACGATCTCGCTGCGGTCGAACTCCTCGGAGCGGTCGCGCCCGAGCGCCTCCTCGAGGGCGTTGCCGACGTCGGTCATCTCGGCGTCGTCGTCGTCGAGGGCGGCCAGCAGCGCCGCGACGGGCTGGTCTCGGACGGCGACCGTCTTCGGGCGTTCGCCGCTGTCGACGGCCTCGATGGCATCGACGAGGTCGTCGACGAACGCGGAGTCGGCTTCGGTTCTGATCTCGTCGTTTCGATCGCCCCGCTCGGTCTTCTTCCGTAGCTCCTCGAGGTCGTCGCTCATCGCCGCTCACCCAGTCGCCGCTGGAGGGCGGAGGCGCTGTCGAGGAACGCCTCGCGGGCGCGTTCGGCGGTCGTGGAGGGCTCCTCGAGTGCGAACACGGTTCGCCCCTCGTCGGCCGCGTTCCGGATGTCCTGGCTCGCGGGAACGTGTTCGGGGGCGATCGCCCCCTCGTACTCCTCGCCGAACCCCTCGAGGTACTCGTTTGCGAGCTTTGTCCGGGTGTCGACCTTGTTCGGCAGGATCATCGCGAGGTCGACGTCGACGCCGAACTGCTCGTCGATCTTCGCCAGGTCGCGCTCGAGGGCCGTCGCCTGCTCGCTCTCGAAGGGCCCCATCTCGACGGGCGCGACGACGTTGCGGGTCGCCCACAGCCCGTTGTAGGTGACGTTGTTCGTCAGGCCGGGAAGGTCGATGAGGACGGTGTCGTACCGACCGTCGATGTACTCGTCGAGGAACCGCTCGAGCCGGGAGTAGCGCTCTCTGGCGTCGTCGATGTTGCCGAGGTCGGCGTCGAGCGAGTCGAGCCCGGGGTGGGCCGGAATCAAATCGACACCCTCGTCGGTCTCGACGATCAGGCTGTCGACGGCCGCGTCGCCGAGCTTCGAGGCGATCTGATCCCACTCCTCGGCGAAGACCGTCGAGATGTTCGGCCAGTCGTCGTCGTTCTCGATGTCTTCCTGGACTTCCGACCAGACGCCGAAGTGTTTCGCCAGGTCGCCCTGTTTGCCGGCGAGGTCGATGAGCAGGACGTCTTCGCCCGCTTCGGCGAGTGCGACGCCGAGATGGGCCGCGGAGGTCGTCTTTCCGGTGCCACCCTTGTCGAGGAAGGTCGCGGCTCGATTGGTGCTGACTTCCATTCCGTATCCGTTTGCGCAAGCGTTTGCACCTAATATAAAAGCTCGTCAGACGCTTACCGAACGTCGTTCGGCAGTCGAACACAGCCCGTAGAACAGCCGGAAGACGCCCGAGTACGATCACTCGAGGCGACGGACGCGGCTCGACGATTCCATCGACAAACGAGATAGCGCTATACGTAATCCGACCCGGCGATCGAAACGCGGGGTTCGGGAGGAGTGTCGTCGGCGACTCGAGCGGGCCGGGACTCGGCGGTGAACGCGCCGGTCGACCCACTCGAGGAGGACGCGTTGGGTCGAATCGGGGCCGATAAGTAGCCGTACGCGTTTCGATCGGAACGAGTTGGTATCGATATCGTCGCGCTGGCGGTACCGGGAGACGGTGCTGGCGCTGTGTACGCTCGCCTTCTTCGTCACGATGGTCGGACGGCTGGCGATCAGCCCGATCATTCCCGACATCGTCGACACGTTCTCGGTGTCGAACGCGGTCGTCGGGCTCTCGCTGACCGGCATGTGGCTCGCGTACGGGCTGGCGCAGTACCCGAGCGGCGTGCTGGCCGACCGCTACGGGGAACGGCTGATCATCCTCGTCGCCGTCGGGGGCTCGGCACTTGCCGCGCTCGCCGTCTCGCTGACGCCCGCGTTCGCGCTGTTTTTCCTCGCGACGATCGCGCTCGGCGCCGTTGCCGGCCTGCACTACAGCGTGGCGACGACGTTACTCGCCCGAACCTACGACAACGTCGGCACCGCCGTCGGCGTCCACAACACGGGCGCGACGATCGCCGGACTCGTCACGCCGGTCGCCGTCGCCTGGCTGGCCGTCCGATTCGGGTGGCGAGTCGCCGTCGCCGCCGTCGCCCTGATCGGGATCCCGTCGACGATCCTCTTCGCCTGGAAGGTCCGCCCGACCGAACCCCGTCGACCGGAGACGCCGCTCCGGGATCGGTTTCAGGTCGCACCCGTCCTCGAACTCCTCTCGCGGCCGCCGATCGCCTTTACGCTGTTCGTCGCGATCGTCAGCGAGTTCGCCTGGCAAGGGACGGCCTCGTTCCTGCCGACGTTTCTCATCGAACACCAGGGCGCCTCGACGACGTTCGCGGGGGCGCTGTTCTCGGCGTACTTCGTCGTGCAGGGCGTCGCCCAGATCGGGGTCGGTGCCCTCTCCGATCGGATCGGGCGAGATCGCGCGATCGGGACCTGCATGCTCGCGGGCGTCGGCGGGTTCGGCGTCCTGATCGCGTCCTCGAGCACGCTCCCGATCGTCGCCGGAATCGTGCTCGTCGGGATCGGGATGAGTTTCGGGGCGGCGCTCATGCCCCGGTTCCTCCAGGAACTCTCGGCCGAGGAACAGAACGCCGGCTTCGGGCTCGTCCGCACCGTCTACATGATCGTCGCCGCGCTGGGGTCGGTCGTCGTCGGCGCCCTCGCGGACCTGTTCGGCTGGGCCGTCTCCTTCGGCTTTCTCGCCGCGTTGCTCGGCGTGGTCGGGCTGGCGCTCGCGCTCAACTCGCTGCTCGGGCTCAAGTACTGACTGTCCTCTCCCTCTCGTCGCGGGATCGAAGTCCGACCCGTTGGTGGCGGTTTCGTGCAGCGGATTTATTATCGTCGTGTACGATATTGTGTTATATGACCAACACTGGCTTCGATCCGGCGGAGATCGCGCGTCGCATCGACGAGGGAGACGAGGACCTCTTCGTCCTCGACGTGCGAAACGAGGACGACTACGAGGAGTGGCGGATCGAGGACAGCACGAACCTCCCGATCTACGACGAGTTGCTCGATCACGACTACTCGACGCTCGAGGACCACCTCGAGGAGTTCCCCGAGGATCGAGAGATTGCGGTCGTCTGCGTCGCCGGCATCACGTCGGCGCGGGCCGCCGACTTCCTCCGGGAGCGCGGGTTCGACGCGACGTCCATCGACGATGGGATGAACGGCTGGGGCCGGGTCCACCGCAGCTTCGAGATCGACGGCGCCGACAGCGTCGTCCAGATCGTCCGTCCCGGGACGGGCTGTGTCTCGTATCTCGTCCACGACGGAACGGCGGCCGTCGTCGTCGATCCCAGCCAGTACGTCGACTACTACCTGAGCGAGGCCGACGAACGGGACCTCGAGATCGTCGGCGTCGCGGACACCCACGCCCACGCCGACCACGTCTCGGGCGCGCGACGACTCGCCGGCGAACTCGACGTCCCCTACTACCTCCACGGGGACGACGCCGGCGACCTCGAGCGGCTCACGACCCTCGAGGACGGCGACACCGTTCCGGTCGGAGACCGGTCGCTCGAGACGATCCACACCCCGGGCCACACGCCCGGGAGCGTCTCGTTTACGTTCGGCGACGCCGTTCTCTCCGGGGACACGCTGTTTCTCCGCAGCGTCGGTCGTCCCGACCTCGAGGACGGCGACGAGGACGCGATCCGGGAGGCCTCGGGCCGGCTGTTCGACAGCCTCGGCCGGCTGACCGAACTCGAGGGCGACCGGATCGTGCTGCCCGGTCACTTCAGCGACGAGTCGATCCGCCCGTTAGCGACCGGCCTCGAGGAGCTCCGCGAGGAGACGACGAACGAGCTGCTGGGCTACGTCGAGGAGGGCGACGAGGAGGCGTTCGTCGAAACGATCGTCGAGAGCCTGGCCGACGAGCCGGCGAACTATAACGAGATCAAGCAGATCAACTGGGGGAAAAGCCAGCCCGGCGACGACGTCGAGGAACTCGAGCTGGGGCCGAACAACTGCGCGGCGAACTGACGGCTGCCGCCGAACTCGGCGGTAGCGGGAACGAGCGATCAGGCGTACGTCTCCTCGAGGTAGTCGACGATGTCGTCGCTCTCGTGCATCCCCTCGACGCCCTGGCTCTCGTCGGTGATGACGGGAACGCCGGTCTGGCCGCTGACGCGTTCGACCTCGGTGCGATCCTCGCGAGAGCGGGGAACTTCGATCACGTCGTAGTCGAGTTCGAGGTCGTCGAGTTTCGTTCGAACCTTCGCACAGAACGGACAGCCGGGCAGCTCGTACAGCGTGATATCGGACATACCAGCCGTAACCGGTCGACACCAAAGAGGTCACCGGTCGGCCGACGGGTTGCCGGAACCGGCGACGCCTAGAACACGACCATGCCGGCTTCGACGGCGAAGTAGACGACGAAGTAGACGATGAACGCGATCGCCAGAACCCACTGGCCGGGCGAAACGTCCCGTCGCTCGCCCATCGCGGCCTTGAGCAGCGGGTAGCTGATGATCCCCGCCGCGAGGCCGTTCGCGATCGACGTCGTCAGCGGCATGATCGTGATCGTCAGCCCGGCGCTGATCGCCCAGGCGGGATCCTGCCAGTCGATATCTGTGACCCCCTGGAGCATGATGATCCCGACGACGACCAGCGCGAGGTAGGTCGCGTACTGGGGGATCGCCTGCATCAGCGGAACGATGAGCAACGCGAGCCCGAACAGCCCGCCGACGACGAGCGCGGTGAATCCGGTTCGGCCGCCCTCCTCGAGGCCCGCCGAGGACTCGATGAACGTCGTCACCGTCGAGGTGCCGATCATCGCGCCGACCGTGGTGCCGACCGCGTCGGCCATCAGCGGCTTCTCGATGTCGGGCAGGTCACCCCCCTCGTCGAGGAACCCGCCGATCTGGGAGACGCCGATGAGCGTCCCCGCGGTGTCGAAGAAGTCGACGAAGAAGAACGTGAACACGACCAGCGCGAACACGAGCGGGTCGTCGGTGATCATTCCCAGGCCGTCGACGAACCCCCAGAACAGCGGCGTGAAGTCGTACTGCACGGAGGCGATCATCGAGCCGAGCCCCTCGTTCGTCACCTCGTCGTACGATCCCTCCGGGGTGAGGACGTCGGGACCGACGACGCCGGCCAGCGTCAGCACCCAGCCGGCGACCGCCGTCGTCACGATCCCGATGATGATCGATCCCCGCAGTCCCCTGGCGTAGAGCAACAGCGTCAGAACCAGCCCCGCGAGCGAGAGCGCGGCGACCGGGCTCTGGAGGACGTTTCCGAGCGTGACCATCGTCGCGTCGTACGGCACCACGAGTTCGATCTCCTGCAAGCCGAGAAAGAGCAGGAAGACGCCGATCCCGGCGCCGACGGAGAACTTGACCGGTTCGGGAAACAGTTCGATGATGTACCGTCGCGCGCCGACCGCGGTGAGCGCGATGAAGATGACCCCCTCGACGAAGACGGCCGCCAGCGCGAGTTGCCACGGGACGCCGAGGATGACGACGACGGTAAAGGTAAAGAAGGCGTTCAGCCCCATCCCCGGGGCGAGTCCGAACGGTCGGTTGGCGTAGAACGCCATCACGAGGATCGCAGCGATCGACGCGAGGATCGTGACGACCGCGAGCATCTGAATGATCTCGCCCTGGCCGTAGACCGTGCCGTCGATCGTCGCCTCACTCTGGAACTCGCCGGTCTCGTGGTCCCAGAGGATCGCCTGGCTCAGAATCGCGGGGTTGACGACGATGATGTAGGCCATCGCCAGAAACGTCGTGACCCCGGCGATCAGTTCCGTCCGCAGGTCGGTGTCGTGCTCGTCGAACCCGAAGTACGCGCCGATACGATCGAAAGCCCCCATGTTGGATGTTCAGGCATACCCAGACGGCTTAGTTAAAGTTCACGTCTTCGGCCGCAGGTTTTCGATACACGCACGTGCATACATTTTAGGTAGCCGAGCGCTGGACCCGCATCGAGTCGTCGCGGCGACGACGAACGAACGTATTTGACCCCCGAGGCCGTACCCGTTCGTCATGAGGTTTGTTATCGTGGGATACGGTCGGGTCGGCTCGCACACGGCGCGCATCCTCCACGAGGAGGGCCACGAACTCGTCGTCGTCGACGACGATCCGGATCGAGTCGAACGAGCCGCCACCGACGGGTTCGATACCATCGAGGGAGATGGCGCCGACGAGGACGTGTTGCTCGAGGCAGGGATCGACGAGGCGGACGCGATCGGCGCGTTCACGCCCGATCTCAATGCCAACTTCGCGGCCTGTATGGTCGGGAACCACCACGGCTGTCGGACCGTGCTTCGGATCGACGAGGACTACCGGGAGGAGATCTACGAGCGCTACGCCGAGGACGTCGACGACATCATCTACCCCGAACGACTCGGCGCAGCGGGGGCGAAGACGGCCATGCTCGGTGGCGACTTCAACGTCGTCGCCGACCTGGCCGCGAACCTCCAGCTGACCGTCCTCGAGATCCGGGAGGGATCGCCCGCGGTCGGCAAGCGGATGAGCGAACTCGAGCTTCCGGCGTCGGCGCGGATCTACGCCCACGGCCGCCCGCGAGAGTCACTGACGATTCCGCTTCCGGGGACCGAACTCGACGTCGGCGACGAGGTCGCCGTCGTCGCGGAAACCGAGAGCATCGACGATCTTCGGGCGGCGCTGCTGCCGGCATCGGCCTAGGAAAAAAACCGGGCGGCGCAGAGAGCCGTGGACGCGCGGTCGAGAGGGGATGGGGTATCGTTCGGCGCGTCCGTCGTATCAGTCCACGGTTTGGCCAATAAAACCACGTCAGACGGTCGGCTGACGCTACTCGTTCTCGAGGCGAAAGACGAGCACGTTCTGGTGGACCATCGAGGGGACGAACGAAAACGGGTAGCCGTAGACGTGCAGGTCCTTCGTCGGATCGTACCAGACGAGGTTCGCCGCGAGGGTCAGCGGCGCGGTCGATTCGATGGCACGCGCCAGGTCGGCCGAGAGAAACTCGTAGGACTGGTCGCGGTACATGTCGCCGATGAAGACGACGACGTGACCGTCCGGCGCGACCGCGTCGGCGAACCGATCGAACTTCGCGGCCATATCCGCGAGCCACTCCGCCTTCATTTCGGTGCCGTCGCCGTCCGCGTCCGGTTCGTCGGTCCGCTGCTCCGTCGCGTCGAACGACCCGAGCTTGCTCTCGCGAGTCTCGTACTCGTTTCGCGTCTGCTCGAGTTCGTCCATATGCCAGTAGGGAACGTCGGTGAGCAGGAGGTCGACGCCGTCGTCGTCGACGTCCTCGATCAGGTCGGCGCAGTCCCCGTGGCGAAGCTCCTGTTCGGCCAGCGGCGGCTTCCCGCGGGCCCGCCGCTGTTCGTTCTCGCGCTCGAGGACCGCCGCGTAGAGGTCGATCCAGCGTTCGTTGCGCTCGAAGCCGATCGCCTCGCGGAGTCCGGTCCCCTCGTGTTCGCAGAAGCTCGCGCCCAGTAAGGTGCCGCCGACGCCGGCGAACGGGTCGAGGACGGCGTCGCCGGCCTTGCTGAACCGACCGATCAGCTCGGCACAGAGCCGCGGCGGTTTCTGCCCGCCGTGTTCGCTTCGCAGGTCGTGTTGAACGTCCGGGGGATACCCCTCCGCGATGACCGACTTCGTCGCGTACTTCCACTCCCTGCCGGTGAGGTCGTTGACCCGGTTTCGCTCGTCGTAGACGCCCCGGCCCTCAACGTAGTGCTGGTGGTCGGCCAGTTCGTCGGTGTCGATCACCTCGCCGTCCTCGATCGGCAGCGACTCCTCCTGGGCGCGCTCGGCGTCGAACGTCCCGTCGTCGTCGGTTACGAGCCGGCTCTGCCGGTGACGGTCCCCGTCGTCCATAACACGTGCTCGAGTGCTCGCTACGACTACTTAAAAGCGCGTTCGACGGGAGTCAGCTGGTGTAGGAACTCTCGCCGACGATTTCGAGGAACTCGCCGCGACCGGTCGTCGTCGTCTCGTCGAACTCGGTCACCCGAACGCGGACGCGTTTCTCGACCGTATCCGGGGTCGCACCCTCGACGATCAGGTGCGTGTCGCCGATATAGACGTGTCCTTCGTCGGCACTGTTCGACTCCGCGACGAAGACGTCGATCACGTCGCCCTCCTCGAGCGCCGGGTTCGTGTCGCGGAACTGCCATCCCTTGAGGTACTTTTTCAGGAAACTCATATTCGTGCCACCTCCTCGCTCTCGCGGTCGATAATGTACTCGCGGCCGAAGCCGGTGATCGCCGCCACCACGAAGACGGCGACGAGCAGCCACCCCTGGAAGACGAACGGAACGACGTCGATCGGCGTGACGAGCATTCCCGCGTCGAACCAGTCGTACTGGCCGGGCAGGTCCTGCATCGCCGTGTAGCCGGCCAGCACGCCGCCCGACCACGGGAAGATGTAGCCCAGCGCGGCGGTCTGGCCGTCCAGGATGTTCGCCCGCCGGTAGCCGTTCAGGTTGAACCGTTCGCCGATCTTCGAGATGTACGGTCCGATCGCGACCTCCGCGGCCGTGTTGATCGTGATGACGGCGTTGATCAGCGCCGCCGAACCGACCATCGTCAGTTCGGCGTTGCGGACGTTCGTCGCGAGGTTCTCGATCGACCAGTCCAGAATCGCCTGGAAGGCGCCCCCGCGGATCATGATCTGGGCCGCGGCGATGATCAGCAGGACGAGGATCGCGAGTTCGAAGAACCCCGCGGCGCCGTTGATCAGACTGCCGCCGACGCCGACCGCGTCGGCCTCCTCGACGATCGTCAGCACGGGGAGGAACTCGAGCGGTTCGGCGACCGGCGCGTCCTCGGGCGCGTTGAACATGACGATGTCGCCGACCGACATCAGCCCCAGCGCGAGACTGGAGATCGCCGCGACGACGATCCCCCACGAGATCGCCTCGACGATGTGACGACCCGCGACGGCTGCGCCGATCACGACGCCCATCGAGACGAGGTGTACCAGCCCGATCGGTTCGCTCTCGGCGACCAGGATCTCCCGGGCGTCGCCGCCGATCTCGAGGCCGCCCATGAACTGGCCGGCAACGAGGTACGCGGCGAACGCAATGGTCGCGGCGATAATCACGTACTTGAACCGGGAGGCGACGACGCCACCGATGTCCGAGTCCTGCGTGACGGCGCTGACGATCGTCGTGTCGCTCACGGGCGCGAGGTTGTCGCCGAAAATCGCTCCCGAGAGGATCGCACCGAACAGCAAGACCGGGTTCGCACCCAGCAGCAGTCCGGCCGGGAAAAACAGCGTGACGAACGCGATCGCCGCACCGTACCCCGTTCCGATCCCCGTCGTGAACAGTGCCGCGAGGACGAACGTCAGTGCCGGGAACAGCGTCGCGCCGATCCCGCCGACGTCGGCCAGCCACACCAATCCGTCGACGAAGCCACCGTCCTGAAGAATCTCGGCGAACATGCCGGCCCAGATCCAGGCGACGATCGCCGTCACCGCGACCGGCTGGGTCATCCCCTCGAAGATCGTGTTCGCGTACGTTTTCCAGTTGCCACGAACGAAAAACATGCCGAGGATCAGTCCGACGAGGATCCCGACGACCAGCCCACCCGTATCGGAGATCCGCCAGAGGGCGGTCTGTGCGATCGCCCAGAGGATGAAAAAGGCGATCGGAAACGCGCTCATCCCGCGTCCACCGTAGAACGAGATTCGCGGCTCGTCGTCTTCGGTCCCCTGAGTGAACGACTCGCTCGGATCCGACTCGCCCGGCCCACCGTTCTCAGTACTCATCGTAACACACGAGAGTACTATCCAAACTCCGGGAGATAAATGTTACCGAATGGGGATCGGACGCTGTACGCTTTTGTCGCTCTCGCGCGATAGGTCCGACGTGTCGGCGCTCGTCGGAACCGTCGTCGTCCTGGCCGTAGCGACGCTCGGACTCTGGATCGGTGCGCGGTGGCTCGTGGACGCAGCCTCGAGTATGGCGGACGCAGCCGGAATCTCGCCACTCGTGATCGGACTCACCGTCGTCGCGTTCGGGACGTCCGCACCGGAGTTCGCCGTCTCGATCGTCGCCGCCCTCGAGGGCAGCGGCGACGTCTCCGCCGGTAACGTCGTCGGGTCGAACGTGTTCAATCTCGGCGTCGTTCTGGGTGCCATCGCTCTGCTCGCCCCGTTTCGGGCTACCGAGACGATGCTCCGCCGGGACGCCGTCGCGATGGCCCTCGCTACCGCGATCGCAACGGGCGTTCTCGCGAATCGTCTCGTCTCGCGCCCCGAGGGACTGGTGCTCGTCGCTCTCCTGACGGGATATCTCGCCTGGCTCGGTGCCACCGCTCGTCGGGAAGCCGACGGCACCGACCGGCCGTCCACGGAGCCCTCGACGGAATCCACGCTCGAGGCGAACGAACCATCGGTTCGACTCCGATCGGAAACGGGACGGCTCCTCGTCGGACTCGCTCTGGTGGTCGTCGGCGGCCGCCTGCTCGTCGGCGCGGCGACGACGCTCGGACTCGCCGTCGGGATCTCCGAGTGGGCGATCGGCGTCACCGTCGTCGCCGCCGGCACGTCCCTGCCGGAACTCGTAACGTCGATCGTCGCCGCGCGTCGAAACGCCGTCGCGATCGCAGCCGGCAACGTCATCGGCTCGAACGTGTTCAACCTCCTCGGGGTTCTCGGCGTCGCGGCGACGATTCGGCCGATGACGGTCGATCCAGCGGTTCCCGTCAGCCTCGTCTGGCTCGGCGCGATCACCGCAGTCGCGACGGTCGTGTTGGCGACCGGTAGACAACTGACCCGGCTCGAGGGGGCGGTCCTGCTCGCCGTCGCGGCCGGCTACTGGGTCACGAGCGTCCTCGGCTGAGCCGTTCGGGTGACGTCGATGTCAGCGCGAGCCTTTGTACCCTCGAGACGTACGGCGCGTATGAACATGCTCGTCGACGGCGAGTGGCGGACCGACGCCTACGAAACGACGGACGACGACGGCTCCTTCGACCGTCAGGAGACGACGTTCCGGGACCGAATCCGGGACGACCCCGACGCCCAGTTCCAACCGGAGGCCGGACGTTACCACCTCTACGTCTCCTACGCGTGCCCGTGGGCCCACCGAACGCTCGTGACACGCGCACTGAAGGGCCTCGAGGACGCGATCTCGGTCTCGGTCGTCGATCCGTACCGCGACGAGGACGGCTGGCAGTTCACTCCCGAGAAGGAGGGCTGTACGCGCGACCACGTTCACGACGCCGACTACCTCCGCGAGCTGTACGTCCGCGCCGACCCCGACGTTACCGCCCGCGTGACGGTTCCCGTACTGTGGGACAAGCGGGAGGACACCATCGTCAACAACGAGTCCAAGGAGATTATGCGGATGCTCGACACCGAGTTCGACGCGGTCGCCGCCCGGGACGTCGACCTCTACCCCGACGGCTACCGGGAGGACGTCGACCGCATCATCGACGAGATCTACGAGCCCATCAACAACGGCGTCTACCGGGCCGGCTTCGCGACCAAACAGGATCCCTACGACGAGGCGATCGACGAACTCTTCGAGGCCCTCGAGCACTGGAACGACGTTCTCGGGGACCAGCGGTACCTCGCAGGCGACCGACTGACCGAGGCCGACATCGCGATGTTCACGACGCTGGTTCGATTCGACAACGTCTACCACACCCACTTCATGTGTAACGTCAGTCAGATCCGCGAGTACGAGAACCTCTGGCCGTATCTCCGGGATCTGTACCAGACGTCGGGCGTCGCCGACACCGTTGACATGGATCACATCAAGGAACACTACTACACGACCCACCCCGACGTGAACCCGCACCGAATCGTCGCCCGCGGACCGGGTCTCGCGTTCGACGCCTCCCACGACCGGGGCGAACTCTCCGGCTCACCGCCGCCGGCCCTCGAGGCAGCGAGTTCGGACGACTGAGACAGCCCGCTTGTCGCTGCTTCGACATGACAGCAACAGCCATCATACTGTCTACTGTAAGTCATTTCCGGAGGGACCGCGATCCCACAGGAACTCGTTACAGCAAACCGTCTCAGGAGCCGCTCGGGGGCTGGCGCGGCTCGCGGCTGCGGCGCCACTGTTCGAAACTGTGCTCCTCCTCGTCGGCGAAAAACGCCCGCCAGATCAGCCAGCCGACGACGAACAGCGGCAACACCGGCAGGAGAACCAACACGATGAGTATCGCGACGAGATACCCGAACAGCGACATCTGACTGTTCGGTCCGTAACCCGTCGACTCGGACACCTTGATCGACATACGCCGATGTAGAACCGTTCTAGTATTCGGTCTTTCGGTCTCGAAATCGATCAGGTCAGGCGGTCTCGAGCCCGTCCCGCGACGCCTCGTCGTCGTCCAGAACCGCCGCAGCGTCGTCCTGCGGTCGATACTCGAGACCGAGCATCGTCTCCGAGAGCGAGAGGAACCGCTCGCTGTTGTCGGAGATACCGTGTGCGGTCAGCGGCGTCTTCGGGAGTGAACTGGTCGCGGCCGCGCGGATGAGTCGCCGGCAGTCGCCCGGACTGAGCCACATCGCGCGAGCGTACCGCTCGCCGGCACCGTCCCGATTCGCGACCGCCTCCCTGAGTTCGTCCCGGGTCAGCAGCCAGCCGATTCGGAGGTTGACCACGTCGAGCCCGTGACGGTTCGCGTAGTACTGGCCCATCGCCTCGCCGAAGACCTTCGTCACGCCGTAGTACGTGTCGGGATCCGATCGATCCGTCGGACGGACGACGTCGGGCTGTCCGTTCGTCGACTCCGGCCGCGTCGGCGAGACGGTGTTTCCCATGTTGACCGCGTGGTTGGAACTCGCGAACACGACCCGCTCGAGGCCGTGTTCGACCGCGGCCGCGTACACGTTGTAGACGCCCTCGGTGTTCGGTCCCGACACCTCGTCCCACTCCGCCCTGGGATCGGGGTTCGCCGCGAGGTGGACGACGACGTCCTGTCCCTCGAGCGCGTCGAACACCGCCTCGCGGTCGGTGATTTCGATCGGGGTCGTCTCGAGGTCCTCGGATTCGCTGTGGGAAAACAGCGCCAGTTCGGCTTCGGAGAAGGCGTCGATCGCCTCCCTGCCGACGCTCCCGGACGCACCGGTGATCGCGATGTTTGTCACGCTCGAGGGTACCAGACCCGACAGGAAATAGGCCGGGCCAGCGCGTTCCGGTTCCGGGTGATCCACGGGTACGGTCTGCTCTCGAGGGTATAAATACGAAAAGCCCACACAGCGGGTGCTGTGCGGGCTGAAAGTATGAGTATGAGTGGTGGCGGCGAATCGGATTTCCCAGAGGCTCGCGCACTCCAGTACTCGCCGAAACGCAGGCGGGCTTATCTTCCGTGTTCGGGATGGGTACGGGAGG
>NZ_JBLRWX010000046.1:0-28229 GCF_047921035.1 Natronococcus sp. | reverse complement strand
TACTGTAAGTCATTACCGGCGCAACCGCGACCCGTGTGGCGGTTGCGCCGGTAAATCGTTACAGCAATCCGTATGAGTCTCGATCGAACGCGAACCGTTGAAGGGTGGGCCCGCCAAGGAACGAGCATGGAACGAACCGGGACGATCCTTCGCGGGCGTGAGCTCGAGCCCGTCGAGGGACGGATCGTGATCGACGAGGAGGGACGTATCGAAGCCATCGAGGCGGAGTCGGTCGAGAGTTCGGATCTCATTCTGCCACCCTTCGTCAACGCACACACCCACATCGGCGATTCGATCGCGAAGGAGGCCGGCGGCGGGCTCTCCCTCGAGGAGCTCGTCGCCCCGCCGGACGGGCTGAAACACCGACTCCTGCGACAGGCCTCTCGGGAGGAACTCGTCGGCGCGATGGAGCGATCGCTGCAGTTCATGCAGCGGGGCGGAACCGCCGCCTGCCTCGACTTCCGCGAGGGTGGCCTCGAGGGCGTCCGAATGCTCGAGGACGCCGCTGCGGGCCTCGATATCGGCGCGCTGTCGTTCGCCCGCGAGTCGGTCGCGGCGATGGAGGCGGGCGACGGGTTCGGCGCCAGCGGCGCCAACGACGGCGACTTCGAGGACGAACGGGCCGCGACCCGAGAGGCCGAAAAGCCGTTCGCCATCCACGCGGGCGAGGGCGATTCGAGCGACCTCGACGGCGCGCTCGACCTCGAGCCGGACTTCCTCGTTCACGTCGTCCATCCGGAGCCGGACCACTTAGAGCGGATCGCCGACGCCGAGATCCCGGTCGTGCTCTGCCCGCGGTCGAACCTCGTCACCGGCGTCGGCTTCCCGCCCGCCGCGGAGCTGGCCGAGCGGACCACGCTCGCGCTCGGCACCGACAACGTGATGCTCAACTCGCCGTCGATGTTCCGGGAGATGGAGTTTCTCGCGAAGTGTTCCGAACTCCCCGCCGAGACGATTCTGCGGATGGCGACGGTCAACGGCGCCGACCTCGCCGGACTCGAGGGCGGCTCGCTCGAGGCGGGGGCGCCGGGGCGGCTGCTCGTCCTCGACGGCGACTCGGACAACCTCGCGGGCGCCCGGGACCCGGTCCGGGCCACGGTGCGGCGGGCCGGCGTCGACGACGTCCGCGAGGTCGTCCTCGAGCCGTAGCGTCGGGCCCGGTGCGGGTCGAACCCTCGAACGGGCGCTGTCGCTCGAGCAAACCGATTCTCGTCCTCCCCCGGATAATATATAACTATAGCTGGGTGTTTTAATCAGTGTATTTCGTCCCGTTAGCTGCCGTATTAGCCTCGTGTTCGGAATCTACAATCAACGCTCCTGAATTATACTCCCAGTAACTAGTGACTTATCTGAGTAGTAGTAATTCCGGGTAACCGATTAGTTCGATCCGTGACGCAAGACAACCGCACCAGACGGCGCGTACTTCAGGTCGGCAGTGGCGCGGCCATTGCCGGGCTCGCGGGATGTACCGACTTCCTCTCGAGCGACGACGACGAGGACGACGATCCGTCGAACGAAACCGACGGCGGCAACGGCGATAACGGTGAGAACGGCGGCAACGGCGGCAACGGTGACGACCCGAACGGTGAGGACGACAAGGACGAGATCGAGGAACCGAAGGGCGTGCTCGACCCGATCCCGACGCCGGACGATCCGAAGTCCGCGTTCCCGATCGCGGGCACGGGCGACGCGCCCGTAACGATCAAGCTGTTCGGCACCTGGAAGTCGACGGAGACGTCCGAGTTCATGCTCGAGGAGTTCGCGACGCTGCTCGAGAAGCACGTGAAAAAGGGCGAGGTCGACCTCGAGGTCCACGCCGTCGCCGCCCTCGGCGGAACGACGCTCCACGGCGACGACGGACCGCGACTGGCGCGGGCCGGACTGGCCGTCTGGGACCACGATCCCGGTCAGTTCTGGACGTTCGTCGAGTGTATCGCGATCAACATCGACCTCGAGGAGGAGTGGGCGACGCCCAAGCGACTCAAACACGTCGCGGAGAAGTCGGACGTCGCCGACCCCGAGAAGGTCTACGACGCCGCCGCGGGCGACGCCTACCAGGACGAACTCGACGAGACGATCGACCAGGTCGAGAAGATGGATGTCGACGACGTACCCCGCGTCAGCGTCGAGGGCACGGTCTACTCGCCGACGAAGGAGACCGACGAGCTGTACGCGGCCATCGAGGCCGCCGTCGAGACGGAGACGTAACGGGACGAAAACGGTCGTCGATTGGGTCAATTCACTTTTTGCGACCGGAGTCAGGGATGCACGTGCCGACAGCACGGCTTAGTAGCTTCTGACCGCAGACCGACGTATGACACTGTCCGTTACGGTCGCCGACGTCCATCGGATGACGCCGGACGTGAAGCAGTTTCGGCTCGTCGCCGACGACCACGGCTTCGAGTTCGATCCCGGCCAGCACACGGCGGTCCACTTCGAGGCCGACGGCGAGGAGCAGTCCCGTCCGTACACGGCGATCAACGCCCCCGGAACGAACCAGCTCGTGCTGGCGATCAAGCGCTACGACGACGGCACCGGTTCGGTCTACATGCACGACCGGACGCCGGGCGACGAGATCGAGATCGACCCCGTCGAGGGAAACCTCCACCTCCGAGATCCCGACCGCGACGCCCTCTTCGTCGCCACCGGAACGGGGATCACGCCGCTGTACCCGATGGTCAGACAGTACGCCAGCGAGGGTACGGGAAGGGGGAAGCTCATCTTCGGCGAGCGCGACCAGGAGCACCTGATCTTCCGCGAGAGTCTCGACCAGCTCCGGGCGGGGACCGACGCCGTCTCCGTCGAGTACGTCCTGTCGGACGCCGCCGACGACGCCGCGTGGAACGGGAAGACCGGACACGTCCAGGATCACCTCCTGGAGACGTTCGAGGAACTCGACGACCTCGAGCGGGTCGACTGCTACGTCTGTGGCGTCCCCGAGATGGTCGTCGAGACCCGGGACCTGCTCGAGGACGCCGGGGCCGACGAGGATCGGATCTTCACCGAGGGGTGGGAAGCGGACGCCGCTGCCGAGGACTGACGGCCCCCGACCGAGGGCTTCCCGTCGGTCGAATTTCGACCGTGGTCGATGAGGTACGGAGATAAAAACATCGCAGTTCATGGGAAATTTTTATATCAATGGGGCGTGAAGCATCGAGTGCCGACGAACGTCGGCATCGATCACACTCCCCCAGACAACCAGCGCCACACCCGCTGTATCTCATTCGGGTGCACCGTCGCCACTCCCCCCACCCCCCACCGCTCGACACTCCCCCCGTTCGAGCGGACTGCGACGGTGCGCCCTTGTGATCTCGCTTTTCCGTGGTCGAATCAGTTCGTAGAGGGGGCTCTGGCGGACGAATGAAACGTTTATACATCGGCTAACGCCGGGTTAGCCGTCGATCGTCGCCTCGAGTTCCAGCAGTCCGAGGTAGTCCGGTGCGGCACCGCTGGTTCGGAACTCCGTGACCGTCGAGTCGACCAGTTCGTAGAACTCCGACTGTGTACCCGGGATCATCGGCTGACCGTCCTCCCGGAGGAGATAAGCCGGGGCGTCCGTGCTGCGGATCCGTTTCTGCTGTTCCGCCCAGGCGTCGCCGGCGTAGAGGAAGAGTCCGAACGAGAAGCGACCGGCGGCGACCGCGTCGCGCTTCGAGTCGAACTCGTCGGCCTCCTCGATTCGGTACTCCTCGTCGCTCAGCCAGGCGATCGCGGCGGCCTCCTCCGCCCGGAGCAGGTAGACGTCCCACGACAGCGTCTTATCGAAGATCGCCCAGCCGTTTCGCGGCCCGATCGTGTCCACTTGGACGCTGAACGCCGGTCGACCCCGCGAGCCCGTCGGCTCGTGAACGAACGTCGCGTCGTATCCCGGGATCCGGATCCCACGGTCGTGGTAGGCGACGCCCTCGACCGGAATCTCGACCTCGAGTTCGTCGATCAGCGCGCGGGCCGAGAGCCCGCCCGTCTGCTCGAGTCGTTCGAGGAACGACGGGAGTCGCGAGACCTCCGCCCAGACCGGGCGCTGTGGCGCGCTCATCGGTCGTCCCCTCCGTCGGGCGTTCGTCGTCCGTCCGTCGTCCTGTCGATTCCGCTCGCGGACGAGCCAGCCGTGTCCATGCTCGCGTGAAACGGGCTCGTCGCCGATGAGCCTTTCTGACTCGAGCGAGCGCGCCGTCGCGAGAACCTCCCTCGAGCCGGAGCGACACGCCTTTTTGACCGGACCGGGCAGGTAGAGGTATGGATCCAAAGCGGGAGCTTACGAGCGTCGACCTCGCGGCCCTCGTCGGGGAGTTCGGCACCTACGAGGGTTCGAAGGTCGACAAGGCCTACCTCTACGGCGACGACCTCCTGCGGCTCAAGATGCGCGATTTCGACCGCGGCCGCGTCGAGTTGCTGATCGAGGTCGGCGAGATCAAACGCGCCCACACGGTCGCCCCCGAACGGGTGCCCGACGCCCCCGGACGGCCCCCTCAGTTCGCGATGATGCTTCGCAACCGGCTCTCGGGAGCGGACTTCGCCGGCGTCGAGCAGTTCGAGTTCGACCGCATCCTCGAGTTCGTCTTCGAGCGCGACGACGGCACCACGCGCATCATCGTCGAACTGTTCGGCCAGGGGAACATCGCCGTCACCGACGGCGAGTACGAGGTGATCGACTGCCTCGAGACGGTCCGGCTGAAATCCCGAACCGTCGTTCCGGGCTCGCGCTACGAGTTCCCCGACTCGCGGACGAATCCGCTGTCGGTCTCGCGGGAGGCGTTCGACCGCGAGATGGAGGATTCGGACACCGACGTCGTCCGGACGCTGGCAACCCAGCTCAACATGGGGGGCCTCTACGCCGAGGAGATCTGCACCCGGGCGGGCGTCGAGAAGGCCCTGGACATCGACGAGGCCACCGACGAGGACTACCGCCGGGTCTACGAGGCGATCGAACGGCTCGCGCTCGACGTCCGAAACGCCAACTTCGATCCCCGTCTCTACCGGGCGCCCGTCGAGGACGAGGAGGCGGACGAGCCCGACGACGGCCCGGTCGTCGACGCCACGCCGTTCCCCCTCGAGGAACACGAAGAGGCCGGCCTGACCGCCGAACGCGCCGACAGCTTCCTCGAGGCGCTCGACGACTACTTCTTCGAACTCGAGCTGGAAGACGAGGAGGAGCCCGATCCGACCGAACAGCGACCCGACTTCGAGGAGGAGATCGCCAAACACGAGCGGATCATCGAACAACAGCAGGGCGCGATCGAGGGGTTCGAGCAGCAGGCCGAGGCCCAGCGGGAGAACGCCGAGTTGCTGTACGCCGAGTACGGACTGGTCGACGACATCCTCTCGACGGTCCAGGAGGCCCGCGCGCAGGACCGCCCGTGGGACGAGATCGAAGAACGATTCGAAGAGGGGAAAGAACGGGGGATCGAGGCCGCGGAGGCGGTCGTCGGCGTCGACGGCACCGAAGGGATCGTCACCGTCGAACTCGACGGCGAGGAGATCGATCTCCTCGCCCGGCAGGGCGTCGAGCAGAACGCCGACCGTCTCTACACCGAGGCCAAACGCATCGCGGAGAAAAAGGAGGGCGCGCTGGCGGCCATCGAGGATACCCGCGAGGATCTCGAGGACGCCAAGCGACGCCGCGACGAGTGGGAGGCCGAGGACGAGCACGAGGACGACGGCGACGAGGACGACGAGCACGAGGAGACGAACTGGCTCGAGCTGGCCTCGATCCCGATCCGCGAGAACGAGCCCTGGTACGACCGCTTTCGGTGGTTCCACACCAGCGACGGCTACCTCGTGATCGGCGGACGAAACGCCGACCAGAACGAGGAACTCGTCAAGAAGTACCTCGAGCCGGGCGACACGGTGCTTCACACGCAGGCCCACGGTGGCCCCGTCACGGTGCTGAAGGCGACCGATCCCAGCGAGGCCTCGTCCTCGGACATCGAGCTTCCGGACTCGAGCATCGAGGAGGCCGCCCAGTTCGCCGTCACCTACTCGTCGGTCTGGAAGGACGGCCGCTACGCGGGCGACGTCTACGCGGTGGACTCGGATCAGGTCACCAAGACCCCCGAGAGCGGCGAGTACTTGGAGAAGGGCGGCTTCGCGATCCGCGGGGATCGCACCTACTACCGCGATACGGCAGTCGGCGCCGCGGTCGGCATCCAGTGTGAGCCCTACACCCGCGTCATCGGCGGCCCGCCGTCGGCCATCGAGGGCCAGGCCGAGACGACGATCGAACTCGAGCCGGGACGGTACGCCCAGGCCGACGCGGCAAAGCGGCTCTACCGGCGGTTCCGCGAGGAGTTCACGGACGAGTCGTTCGTCCGGAAGATCGCCAGCCCGGACCGCATCCAGCACTTCATGCCGCCGGGCGGGAGCCGGATCGCCGAGGAGTAGTCGGCCGCGTCCACGATCCCACGATCGCCATCGGGTGAGCCGATCGAAGCAACCCGGATTGCTCGAGACCGCCGTACAGGACACCAAGAGGACCGTACCTGGTTCCACGGATCTGACGGAACGAGCGACGTTCGACGGCCCACTGCTGGAGTGTCGCAACCCCAACCTATTCTTCGGCGCTCCTCGATAGCTGGTCCAGAGAATGGTCGAGTTCGACGTCGTCGTCGCCGGTGCTGGACCGGCGGGGCTCCAGTTCGCACGCGAACTCGGGAGACGGTCGACTCACTCGGTCGTCGTTCTGGAGCGCAACGACGAGCTGGCTGACAACGACAAATCCACGGGCGGGACGTTCCGGCAGGTGATCGAGGGGTACGATATCCCGGATCGGGTCGTGATGGATTCCAGCCCGGACGTCGTGTTCGAGGGGCCGGAGGCCCGCTCACGACTGGCGATTCCGAACTACGTTCTCGACTTTCCGGCGTTCGTGGAGTATCTCGGCGAGGACGCGCGGAAACACGGAGTCGAGATCGTCACGGGAACCCGCGTCTCGGAACCGATTACCGAAGGGGGAGTCGTTACGGGAGTTCGAGCCCGTCGAGGCGGCGATTCGGCGGAGTACTACGGAGAGCTGGTCGTCGACGCGACGGGGCCCGCCGGAGCGCTGACGAGCGAACTGGGGATGTGGGATCCGGACGCGGCACAGCGCGGGATCGGGAAGGAGTACCAGGTGACGGGCTCGTTCGATCGGGACTCCATGCTGTTTCGGTTCGACCACGAGTACGCCCCGGGAGGCTACGCGTGGGTGTTCCCGGGCGGCGACGGCGTCTTCAAGGTCGGCGTCTGCTGGGTGAACGACTTCCACGAACGACACGTGCCGCCGGACGGCGGGGGGATCGACGAGTACGTACAGCGGTGGATCGAGAGCGACGACCGGTGGACCGTCGACGAGGTCGAGGCGGTCCACGCCGGCGAAGTCGTCTCGGACAATTCGATCAACGACCGAGCCGGCGACGGGATAGTGGCGGTCGGCGACTCCGTTTCGAGTGTCAATCCGCTGTTCGGCGAGGGGATTCGGCCGGGGATGGAGTCGGCGGAGATGGCGGCCGACGTCGCGATCGAAGCCCTCGCTCGAGGGGCCACCTCCAGGGAGACGCTGCTCGAGTACGAGAAGCGCTGGAATCGCGAGAAGGGGCCGAAGTGGAAGGTACAGCGGGTAGTGGGCGAACTCCTGTACGACTTCGACGCCGATCAGCAGAACCGGTTCGTGCGGAACATCGATCGGTTGTCGGACGAGCAAGCGGACCGGTTGCAACGGTACGAACTAACGCTTCGGGACTTGCTTTCCCTCTACCCGTTCGATCCGACGGACATCCCGAAAGCGCCGACGCTCCTCCGCCATCTCCGGTAATGCTCGAACGAACCCCGACGCCCCCTCCATCTCGGCCGACCGGAGCTCTCGGTCGAGCGAACTGCACGCCTTCGGTCAGAGGGTTCGATCGATCGCGACGACGTGTGGATCGCCGGGTTCGAAGCCGACCGCGACGTCCCCGGAGAGCGGATCGCGAGTCCTGACGAGTAGCTCCCGACCACCCCACTCGAGGTGGACTCGTGTCGTCTCGCCGAGAAACTCCGCGCTCCGGACGGTCGCCGTCGTCGCGTTTCGCCCGCTCGAGGCCTCCGGCTCGGCTCCGACCTGCAGGTTCTCGGGTCGCACGCAGAAGGTGACGGCGTCGCCGACCGCGACCTCGCTCGCGAGATCGACCGCGAACGTCTCCGGGCCGGACTCGAGTTCGGCTCGCCGGCGACCGTTCCCTCGCTCCTCGACCGACCGGACGATGCCCTCGAGGACGTTGTTGTCGCCGACGAACTCCGCGACGAACCGCGTCTCCGGCCGGCGGTAGATATCCTGCGGAGTCGCCACCTGCTCCGGCGTCCCGGCCCGCATCACCGCGACGCGATCCGAGATGGCCAGCGCCTCCTCCTGGTCGTGGGTGACGTAGATCGTCGTGATCCCGAGTTCCTTCTGGATCGCCTTCACCTGAATCCGCAGTCGCTCGCGTAGCTGGGCGTCGAGCGCGCTCATCGGCTCGTCTAACAGGAGGACGTCCGGGCCGGGCGCGAGCGCGCGGGCGATCGCAACCCGCTGTTGCTGGCCGCCCGAGAGCCGGTCGGGCTCGCGATCCTGCATCCCCTCGAGGTCGACCAGCTCGAGCAGTTCCCGGACCCGCTCGTCGTCCGAGACGCCCCCCGGCGGATCGGCAAAGTTGAGCCCGTAGGCGACGTTCTCGCCGACGGTCATGTGGGGAAACAGCGCGTAGTTCTGGAAGACGACGCCGACGTCCCGGGCCTCGGGCGGGACACCGGTGACGTCCTCGCCGTGGAACCGAACCGCCCCCGCAGTCGGGGCCTCGAAGCCGGCGATCAGCCGCAGCGTCGTCGTCTTCCCGCAGCCGGAGGGGCCGACGAGCGTGAAGAACTCGCCCTCCCGGACCGACAGGGAGACGTCGTCGACGGCCGTCGTCCCGGCGTAGCGTTTCGTGACGCCCTCGAGTTCGACGGCGATCGGGCGGTCCTCGGTCGGCGACTCGGCGCTCGAGGATCGGGTTCCGGGCGGCTCGAGCGAGCGATCCGGCTCCTCAGATGCCAAAGCTCTCACCTCCGAGCCGGTCGATGATCACGAAACTGATGCTCGTGACGACCAGCAGGACGACACCCATTGCGGTTGCGGGTCCGAGCCGACGGCCGATGAAGCGTTCGATCGCGACGGGCATCGTGTACTGATCCGTCCCGGTCGCCAAAATGACCGTCGAGGAGAACTCGCCCATCGAGATGGCGACGACGAACGCTGCGCCCGCGACGACGCCGGGCCAGACCAGCGGCAGTTCGACGTCGTACAGGGCTCGCGCCCGGGAGGCCCCGAGCGCGCGGGCCGACTCGACGAGCGAGCGGTCGACCGACTCGAGCCCCGGCGCGACGGTCCGGACGACGAACGGATAACAGGAGACGGCGTGGGCGGCGACGATCGCCGCGGCGCCGCCCATCGTGAGCTGCCAGCCCGCGAGTTCGATCCCGAAGACCGGTCCCCGCAGGAGGCCGATCCCGACGATGATCCCCGAGACCGCGAGCGGCGCCATCGCGACGGCGTCGACGAGCTTCCGGCCCCGGTAGCGTCTGGTCGTCAGCACCGAGACGACGACGCCCATCGGCAGGGCGAGCGCGAGCGCGCCCGCGGCGAACAGCAGGGAGTTCCGGATCGCGGGCCAGGGTCGGACCTGGAACGCCGCGGCCGTCTGCTGGCGCTCGAGCAGGAACCGGTAGTGATCCAGCGTGAGCCCGCTGGGCCCCGAGACGCTCGCGTAGAGCATGCTGACGATCGGCGAGACGAAGACCACGAGAGCGATCGCGGCGTAGACGGCGATCCCCGCCCGCGGAGCGAGTTCGCGGACGGACGGGGAGGGCGGCGAAAGCGGTCGGCGCGGCAGCGGGCGCACGCCGCGCGAACGGACGACGTGGTTCGCCTCGTAGCGCAGGTAGCCGTAGAGGATCCCCAGCGTGATGACGAGTTCAACGATCGCCAGCGCGGCCGCCTCGGCGTAGTTCAGGTCCTGGATCAGCCGGTAGACGAACACCTCGACGGTCGCCAGCTCGAACCCGCCCAGCGCCAGCACGATCGGGAACGTGCCGAAGGTGAAGACGAAAGTCAACGCGGCGCCCATCAACACGGCCGGATACAGCTGTGGCGCGACGACGTCTCGAAACGCGCGGAAGGGGCTCGCCCCGAGGCTCCGGGCGGTCTCGATCGCGCTCGCGTCGACGGACTCCCAGGCCGCGGTCGTCACCCGCGCCACGAGCGGCGCGTTGTAGAAGGCGTGGGCGATCAGGATCGCCTCGAGCGTGAACAGCAGTTCGATCGGGCCGAGCCCGACGACTCCGAGCGCCCGGTTGAGCGTGCCGTTCTGACCGAACGTCGCGACGAAGCCGACGGCGACCATGATCGAGGGAAGAACGAACGGAAGCACCGTCAGCGAGCGCAGCGTCTGCCGTCCGCGGAACTCGTAGCGCGCGAGGACGTAGGCTGCAGGGACGCCGAGCGCGACGCTAAGCAGCGTCGAGAGAAACGCCTGGTAAGCGGTGAAGCCGACGATCCCGATACGACGGTCGCTCGAGAGCAGGTCGCTCGCGACCGACAGCGGCGACTCGCCGGCGAACAGGCGGGCGAGGTCGCCGAAGTAGAACGGATCCCGCAGGAGCTCCAGAAAGACCGCGAGCGTCACCGCGCCCTCGACGACGACGGCCTCGACGAACACCGTCGCCACGGGGTAGTAGAACAGCACGACCAGCAGGAGGATCGTTCCGAGGCCGAACAGCGCGATGGCCCGACGCTCGAGGCGGTTGCGGATCCCTCTCGCGCGCCGTCGTCCCATCGGTTCGTCTCCCGCGCGGGGGTCCTCGGGGTCGGGATCCGAGCCGGGAACGTCGACGGGTGCGGTCGCCCCGCCGTCAGCTCTCGGATCGGAACGGTCGCTCACGCCGCCACCTCCGTGGAGTCGCGCGTCGGGATTCGGGCTGCGAGCCGGTTCGACCACCCGGTGGTACTGCCGACCGAAACCACTACGTCGCGACCCCGGAAACGGACGGCTATGACAGTCTTCGCGCTACTTCGCGTGACCCCGATCACCGACGACGACGTAACCGAGGACGTCGCGGCCGCGATCGACGCCCTCGAGGAGTACGACGTCGAGTACGAGACGACGCCGATGGCGACGACGCTCGAGGCCGAGGACGTCGAGGAGCTGTTCGCGGCCTGCGGGGCCGCCCACAAGGCCGTCGAGGGCAGCGAGGTCCAGACGCTGGTACAGGTCGACGACAAGCGCGAGAAGTCGATGACTGCCGACGACAAGGTCGACGCCGTCGAGTCGGAGCTGGGACGCGAGGCTCGGAGCGACGGCGACTGACTCGTCGCTCGCGGCGGTGGCCGGTTCGCGACGCCCGCAATCGGTTCGCCCGGAGCGCTCGAGACCACGGCTCGCTCAGTGATCGCCGGCGGCGGTCTGTTCCCACTCCGCGAGCCACTCGTCGAGGTTCTCGTCGAGGTCGTCGTAGTCGAAAAACGGCGTGTCGTCTGGCACTTCGGCGTACTCCTCGTACACCTCCGGCAGCTCGGTCTCGCTGTTTACCGGTCCCGTCACGTTTCGCTCGGCGATCACCGCCTGCACTTCGGGATCGAGGATGAAGTCCATGAACTCGTGGGCGAGTTCGTCGTTCGTCCCGTCGGCGAAGCGGGCCATGCCGGCGATGTTGGCGTAGGCCTGGCCGTTCAGCAGCGCGACCTGGTGTTTCTCGAGGTCGTTGCCGGCGCGTTGGGCGTAGACGCGGTCGTTCGCGTAGGAGGCGACGACCGGGATCTCGCCCTCCTCGAACTGGGCGTAGACCTCGCTCCAGGAGTCGAGGACCCGAGTGTCGTTGTCGAGTAGCTCCTCCCAGTACTCGAGGTACTCGTCCTCGCCGAAGTAGTCGATCGTCCACAGCAGGAAGAGCAGGCCCGTCGTCCCGCGCTGGGGGTTCGAGACCGCGATCTGTCCCTCGTACTCGGGCTCGAGCAGGTCCTCGAACGTTTCGGGCTCGGGAACGTTGCGACCGTCGTAGACCATCGCACAGAAGCTCCGATAGGTCGGAATCACCCGACCCTGCGGGTCGAAGTAGTGTTCCTCGTCGACGTTCGCGAGGTGCTCGAGGGCGTCGTCGTCGGTCTCGACGAACAGTTCGCCGTCGGTGTTGTGGTCGGCCCGGACGACCTCGTGGGGGTTCAGCCCCAGGTAGAGTTCGGGCTCGATCTCGACGTCCTCGTTGTGGCGCTCGATGTAGTAGTTCAGCTCCTGTTCGGGCGTGTGCCACTCGAACTCGACGTCGTAGCGGTCGGCGAACTCGTCGGCGATCCACTCGCCGGGGCTGTCGCTGGGAGCGTCGACGAACGACGTGTTCGCCGCGACCCGGAGCACGTCCTCGTCGTCGCCGTTTCCGGTCGTGCCGCCGTTCTCTCCCTCCCGTGAGATGCAGCCGGCCAGGCCGAGCCCGGCGACCGTCCCCCCGCTCGCGAGAAACGTCCGTCGTCTCATTACCCGGTGATCACAGCCGGTGGTACGTAAGGGTCGCGCTTTCGATCCGCCCTACTCGTCGGCGGTCGGCAGTCGAATCGTCGAGCCGTCGGGGATCGGGCCCGACGCGTCCTCGAGGTCGAGCCGTCCCGTCGCCGCGAGCGTCCGCAGCGCGTAGAGGTTCCGAAACGCCGGCAGTTCCTCGAGAACGTCGTCGTCGACGATCCCGTACCACGAAAGCGGGTGGGAGCCGGGCTCGCTCCAGGCCGACCGCGGCGCGAGAAACGGCGGCATCCAGTCACCGCCGCGCTCGGTGAACTGGCGAACCGGCGAGTGGCGAACCAGCGCGAGGTGGCGATCCGCGGGCGAAAGCGTCCGATCCGTCAGCCCCGCCCGCTCGTCGGGAACGTCGGCCGCGCGCCGGTAGCGCTCGCGCGCGAGATCGGCGTGGAGCCCCTTGCCTCGTCGCGCCTCGAGGGGCACCCGCTCCCAGGCACGAACGTAGACGGGATCCCACAGGGGGAGCCACCACTCGAGCCCCGCGTCCTCGTAGACCCGGAGGTCGCCGTTGGTGAACGTCGCCATCCGGCCGCGCCACTCCCAGCGCTCGTAGGCTGCGGCCGCGCTCGCGCGGTCCGCGATGGCGTCCGGGTCGCGGTCGCCACGGAGTCCGCGACGGATCCGCTCGCGGGCGGCGTCCTCGAAGGTCGGATCGTCCCACTCCCACAGCGCGTAGTGGCGCTCGAGGACGTAGTCCGTCAGGGCCTCGAGGGAAGGGACGATTCGCTCCCTGTCGTCGGCACTGTCGACCTCGTCGTCGGCGTCCACGGCGGGTCCGCAGCCGACGCTCGAGGGCTCCGACCGACGGCGCTCGCCGACGAACCGCGGCAGGCGCTCGCTGGGCGTCGCGACGGTGTGACCCGGACAGTACAGGGCGTCGGTCGGTAGCCGCCCGTCGGCGACCAGTTCGCGGACGGCGGGCCACTCCGCGAGGAAGGGGAGGGCGTCGCCGCCGAACGCCTCGCGCTCGTAGCGTCGGCCGGGCGGGCCGCGATACCACTCGCGCCACGTCGACTCGTCGTAGTCACAGAACTTCCAGGGAATCCCGAGTCGAGCCGCAATCTCGCGGCTCACCTCGACGTCCGGGTGGCCCGACCTGCCGAACGTAAAGCCGATCACCTCGCGGCCGCGGTCGACGAGCGCCGACGCGAGCAGCCGCGAGTCGTACCCGCCCGAGAGCGGGACGACGACGGGACGGTCGCCCGCGACGCGCTCGAGCCGATCGAGCGCGGTCTCGAGGGCCGACTCGAGGCGGGCCCCGTGGTCGCTCGAGTCGCCGACCGAACCCGCGTCGTCGTCGGGCCCCGTGGGCCAGTAGTCGCGGTAGGTCCGCCGTTCGATCCCGTCGCCGCCGATCCGAACCACCTCGCCGGGCTGGGTCGCGTAAACCTCCGACCAGATCGTCTCCGGACCGGTGACGTACCGGGTCAGGAGGAACTCGCTCTCCGTAATCGGGTCCGTCGGCGCCTCGAGCGCCTCGCGGACGAGCCGTCCGCGATCGGAAACCGGGCCCCCGGTACCGTAGTACAGCGGAACCGACCGGGCGCCGTCGGCGACGAGATAGGTGGCGTCACCGTCCTCGAGAACGGCGGCGAAAAAGCCCTCGAGGTCGGCGGCGACCGAGGCGACAGCCTCGAGGGGGGCGTCTGATTCCCGGATTTCGGAGAAGCGAGCGGCGAGGACGTCGTCCTCGAGGAGTCGATCGTTCTCGAACGCGCGGCCCCGGACCGCGACGCCGTCGGCTCGGGTCCAGCCGTCGTGGCACAGCGCGGTCTGCATACTCGACCGTTCGGGCGCGGGCACATAGACCCGACGACAGCCGAGGGTCGGAAAACGAAAAGGGATGTTCCGGATCTACTTCCGGTTATCGGCGAGTTCGCCGCGCGGTGCCTCCTGGCGGTCGATCTCGGCCGTCCACCGCTCCATCGACTCGTCGTAGGAGGTGCCGAGGGCGATCAGGAAGCCCACGATCGCGGTCACGAGCGCGACGCTGCCCACGGCGACGACGGCGATCGAGAACAGCGTTCCCTCGAGCACCTGAGCCGACGTCAGCAGCGAGACGGCCGTGACGGCCGCGATCAGCGTGAACAGGCGGGCCAGTCGACCGGTGTCGAGTCCGCGGTGCTCGGTCGCGGTCGTGTCGGTGAGATCGACGATCTCGTTCAGGATCCCGTTGTAGTCGCCGCCAGCGCTGCCGTGACCCAGCGAGTGGATCGACTGGGCGATCCAGACGCCCGCGGTGAAGTTGAGCAGGGCGACAAAGGAGACCAGCCCCAGCTGGCCCTCGACGAACAGCCCCGCGGTGATCGCGCCGGCGAACGACAGCGCCATGATCGCGTGGGTGACCAGCGAGCGCTTGCCGAACGCCTCGAGACGAGCAACGTGTCCAAGATTCATACCAAGAGAGAGGCTCGCTACGACAATACCATCGAAGCCTAACAGTGCCAATCGTTCGCATGTGACGAGTGTCCGTTCCGACGGTTGGTCGCCCGGATTGCGTCTGCCGGGCCAGCGACTTCCGGCCCGGGCCCGGTAGCGTCGGTATGGCAGAACTCGGTACCGCGACGATCGTCTACAAGAACTCGAGCGACGAGGTAGAGGAGGTCACCGTCGACAACGACCACATCGCCTACTTCCAGGACCACTGGCTGTTCGCGTACGGCACCGACGACGACGGCAACGACATGGTCCGGCGGGTCCCGAGCGAGCGCGTCTACCACGTCGAGCGCTCGGTCGAGGAACTCGAGAGCACGTTCGACACGGCGGTCGACAAAGCGAAGGACACGCTCGAGGACCTGAGATAACTACTCGTCGGTCGCGTCCTCGACCCGATCGGCGTGTTTCTCGAGGTCGGCCGCGATCGTTCGAGCCTGGTCGGGCGTCAGCTGAAGCTCCTCCATGTGTGCCGGCAGGTATTCTTCGGTCATGTTGTCGAGTTCGAACTGGAGCCGGACGCAGTCCGGCTCCTCCCGGTCGGCCGTCGCGTTCACGACGGCGAGCGATTCCGTCTCGAACTCGTGGCCCTTCGCGACGGCGTCGACGAGGTCGAGCGTCGTGTACGCGTTGACTTTCATCAGGCGGTCTGCCATGGTTCTCGAGAGCGGCCGAACGCACTTAGGCGACCCGAAGCGAAAGCGGAAACGGCGGTAGAACGAGGCGAGCGCAGCGCTACGGAGCGGGTAGATGAGATACCCGTGTGGGGTCGACGACTCAGTCGTCGGACGGAATCGGCGTCCCGTCGTCCTGGGCGGGCGCCGGGCTCTCGTCGAGCCCGTCCGCCTCGGCGTAGGGGTACCACGTCCGCTTCGTGTTGTGCATGAACGGATCCTCGTAGTCGGTCTCCTCGGGCTCGATCAGGTCGGCGAGTTCGTCGTCGTCGCGGTCGGCGACGAACTCGCGGAAGCTCTGGGCCTCGCTGTCGCGGGCTTGCTCGAAGTTCTCGAGCAGGTTCGCGATCGCACCCGGCACCTCGTCAGCCGGCACCCGTTCTGCGATCCAGGAGGCAAACTGCGGCTCCTCGCCGAGTCCGCCGCCGAGGCCGATGTCCAGCGCCTCGACCGGTTCGCCGTCCTTGCGCGTCTTCATCCCGCGCAGGGAGACGTCGGCGATCTGGGGCTGGGCGCAGGAGGCGGTACAGCCCGAGAGGTGGACGTGGAAGTCCTCCACGCCGTCGGGAAGCTCGACGTTGTCGACGAGCCAGCGGGCGTAGCGGACCTGGCGGTTCTTCGTCTCGACGATCGAGAGCGAGCAGAACTCGGTCCCGGTGCAGGCGATCGAACCGCGCTGGAACGGGTGGGGGTCGGGACTGTAGTGCTCGAGGACCGGCTCGGAGCGCAGGTCCTCAAGGTTCTCCTCGGGAACGTCCGTAAAGATGATGTTCTGGCGCTGGGTGAGCCGGACCTCGCCGGAGCCGTACTCCTCGGCAGCGTCGGCGAGGTCGTACCCGTCCTCGACACCGATGCGACCGACGAGGACGTTCAGCCCGACGTAGTAGTTCCCGTCGACCTGCTCGTGGACGCCGACGTGGTCGTGCTTGCCGTCGGCCTCGCCGGCGTTGTAGGAGTACGATTCCCGGAGGTCCTCGCCCGCGGTCTCGAGCTCGAAGTCGACGTACTCCTCCTGGAGGGTCTCGCGGAGCTTCTCGGGCCCCCACTCGTCGACGAGGAACTTGATGCGGGCGTTGTAGCGGTTGTCGCGGTCGCCGTTGTCCCGAAACAGCGCCGAGATGCCGCCCGCGACGTCGACGGCCTGTTCGGGCGTCGCGAAGACGTCGATGTCCCGGGCGAACCGAGGTTCGTTTCGCGAGAGGCCGCCGCCGACGCGAACGTTGTAGCCCGTTACGGTCTCACCCTCGATCTCCTTCTCGGCGGGCTCGAACGCGAGGTCGTTGATGTCGCCCTGACCGCAGCCCTCGTCACAGCCCGTGACCGACACCTTCCACTTTCGCGGGAGGTTCGAGTGGGCCTCGTTCTCCTTGAACGTGTCGTGGAGTTCGGTCGCGAGCGCGTCGGCGTCGACGTGCTCGTGTTTGTCCTTGCCGGCGACCGGGCAGCCGACGATGTTGCGCCAGGAGTCACCGCAGGCCTGGACCGTCGAGAGCCCGACCGACTCGAGGCGATCGAAGATCTCGGGGACGTCCTCGAGGCGGATCCAGTGGAGCTGGATCGCCTGGCGGGTCGTCACGTCGAGCCAGCCGTTGCCGAACACCGGATTCTCGGCGGGGCCGCGGGAGAAGTCGTCGGCGATCTCGACGATCTCCCGGAACTGGCCGGGCTCGAGGACGCCGCCCGGCGGGCCGATCCGCATCATGAAATAGGACTCCTGACCGGCGCGCTGGTGGTACAGGCCGTACCACTTGAAGCGCTCGAACCACGCGTCGTGCTCGTCGTCGGGGATCGCCTCCCACCCCTCCTCCGCGAAGCGCTCGATCTCGGCGCGGATATCGGTTCCGTAGAGTTCGTCTTTCCACTGCTCGACGTCACTCGGCATTGATATCCCCGCTATGAACCCCTCGTATAAGCCCCTCCGCGTGACGTCAGTTCTCCCCGCCTCTCGCGGGTTCCGGTTACGTTTGCCGGTCGGCGCCGACCTCGAGGGTCGACTGCACGGCTTCGGGGCCGTAGGGCTTGAACTCGCCGTCGACGATGCGGCCGACGGGGAGCCGATCGATCGAGTCGCGGGTGCCACACTCGAGACACTGGCCGACCGCGTCGGCGACGACCACCGAGCCGTCGACCCCGGTTCCGAAGAACCCCTCGAGGAGCACGTACGCCGGTTCGCACTCGCAGAAGACGCCTCGAGAAAGGGTCCAGACGTCGCTGACGCTCACCCGGCGGCTGTCGTCGACGCTGATCCACGCCCCGTCGTCGAGCGTTCGCAGTGCAATCGCCATACCCCCGATTCGGTCCGGAGGGCTCTCCGTTCGTCGCCCCGGGCAATGCTTACCGATCCCGTGACGCGCTCTCGAGCGAAAATCGCAGGACGTGATCGGGAACGCCTCGAAGTCGGCGTCTCGGCTAGCGGGTCATATTGCCGGTGTGAGCGAGATGTCCGTTCGTGTTCCCACGGGGAGCCACCGCCACGCGGGCGGAGCAGGCCTCGGCGAGACCGCTCGAGCCCCGAATCGGCGGTTCCCAGCTGCAGGATCGCAGCCCACTTACCCCTACCCTGTGAATCCACAGCCATGCAGATCAAAGACCGGGAGCGGCTCGACGGGGGTCGCGAGCGGCTCACCGTCGTCCCCGAGAGCGTGGACGATCTCTGGCACTTGCAGTACGTCTTAGAGCCCGGCGACCGCGTCGCGGGCGATACGACCCGGCGGATTCAGCGCAACGACGACCAGATGCGGGATACGGGCGGCGAGCGCGAGCACATGTGGGTCGCCATCGCCGTCGACGACATCGAGTTCCACAAGTTCGCCAACCGGCTTCGGGTGGGCGGCGAGATCGTCGCCTGCTCGCGGGAGGACCAGCTCGGGTTCCACCACACCTTAAACGTCGAGGAGCGCGAGGAGCTGTCGATCGAGAAGCGGTTCAAACCCGATCAGGAGGCCCGCCTCGAGGAGGCCGAAGAAGCGACGGAAAATCCGGACGTCGCCATCGCCACCGTCGAGGAGGGACAGGCCCACGTCCACACCGTCGCTCAGTACGGCACCGAGGAGCGCGCGGCGATCACCGGACCCACGGGCAAGGGCGACTTCGCCCGCGAGCGCTCGGAGCTGTTCACGGAGCTGGCGACGGTCCTCGAGCGCCAGGACGCCGATGCGGTCATCCTCGCGGGGCCCGGGTTCACGAAGCAGGACGCCTACAAGTACATCGAACAGAACGCGCCCGAGGTCGCCGAGAAGATCACGATGGTCGACACCGCGGCCGTCGGCGATCGGGGCGTCCACGAGGTGCTCAAGCGGGGCGCCGTCGCGGACGTCCAACAGGAGACCCGCATCGAGAGCGAGGCCGAGTACATCGACGAGCTCACCGAACGCATCGCCCAGGGCGCGAAGGCCGCCTACGGTCCCGACGAGGTCCGGCAGGCCGCCGAGTACGGTGCGATCGAACGGCTGCTGATCGTCGACGACCGGCTCCGGCAGGAGCGGGGCCCCGACGGCGAGTGGCGCCTCGACGTCGACGACGTCGTCCGCACGACCGAGCAGAAAGGCGGCGAGGTGACGGTGTTCTCGAGCGAGTTCCCGCCCGGCGAGCAGCTCTCGAACCTCGGTGGCGTGGCGGCGCTGTTGCGCTACCGGCTCGAGTGACCGGGACGGACGCGGACGACCGGCTCGAGCCGATCCCGCCGAACGGTCGAACCCTTTGATATCGTGCCCCGATGTAGCATCGCGGAATGCTCACCGAACGGGCCGATCGGCTGTGGACCTACGAGGAACCGCTGCGGTTTGTCGGCGTCGAACTCGGGCGGATCATGACCGTTATCGAGCTCTCGAGCGGGGGGCTGTTCGTCCAGTCGCCGGCCGAGCTGACCCCCGACCTGCATAGTGCGCTCGAGGAACTCGGCGACGTGCGCTTCGTCGCGCCCGCGAGCAAGCTTCACGGCCACCTGTACATGGAGCAGTACCGGGCGGCGTTTCCGGACGTCGAACTGCTGGCGGCGCCCGGACTCGCGGCCCGTCGACCCGACCTGCGATTCGACGGGCTGCTTGGCGACAGCCCCGATCCGCGCTGGAGCGCCGACATCGACCAGGTCGCGGTCGACGGCCACCGCTGGCTCACCGAGATCGCGTACTACCACCGCTCGAGCGGGACCGTGATTCTTGGCGACATCGGCTTTCATATTGGTCCGTCGAGTTCTCTGAAAACGCGGCTCGTCGCACGGCTGTTGCGGATCTATCGGCGGGTCTCTCCGCCGATCGAGTTCCGGTTGACGATCGCCAACGAGGACACGTTCCAGCGGTCGATCAGGGACGTCCTCGCCTGGGAGTTCGACCGGCTGATCCCGGGTCACGGCGAGATCCTCGAAACGGGTGGAAAACGAGCCGTCGCGCAGGGGTTCGACTGGATTCTCTGAGCCCGACGGCGATTCTCCGATCGAGTTCGGGCGGGAGCGATCAGGCGTCGTTTGCGGCCTCGACGGTCTCGCGCAGGGCGTCGACGCCCTCGTCGTGAGCGAGGTCGCCGACGACGATCACGTCGGCGTGTCGGGCCATCCGGTAGGCGGAGTCGTAGTCCCGAATCCCGCCGCCGTAGAACAGCGTCGACTCGTCGACTCCCTCGCTCGCGGCTGCGACGATCTCCTCGTCGCCCAGCATCCCCGAGTACTCGAGGTAGACGATCTCCTGGCCGAACATCCGTTCGGCGACCTTCGCGTAGGCCTCGACGTCGTCGGCCTCGAGGTCGCAGTCGGCTTCGGTGAGGGTCGCCACGTCGGCCTCGGGGTTCATCACGATGTAGGCCTCCGTAGTCGTCCGCTCCCAGTCGACGGTGTCGATCCGGACCCACTCCTTGTGGGCCTCGGTGATCCAGAACGGCGAGCCGGCGTTGAACACGGTCGGGATGAAGTAGCCCTCGAGCGCGTCGTTCCGGACGACGACGCTGGGGTTCGCCGGCTCCTGGTAGAGCGGGACGTCGTGTTCGGCGCAGGCCTCGATCACCGCGGTCATGTTCTCCTCGGTCATCCCCATCGTCCCCCCGATCTCGACCGCGTCGGTTCCGGTCGCACAGAGGTCGCCGAAGGTGACGCCGTCGGGAAGCTCCTTGTCGGGGTCGAGTTTGAGAATATGGTTCCAGTCGGTCCAGGGCGCAGTCATACCCCTTCGTTTCCCGACAGCCGGCAAAAGCGCTACGAAACGGCCGCCAGACGCCGATCAGTCGGCAACTGCCGATCGCCGGCATATACCGAACCGTCGGCGATCGACCGAGTAAACACCGGGTTTATTTTTCCCGACGGACAGTAGTCCTCGTATGAGCGATCGGTCGGAATCGACCGAGGACGGGCGGCGGTCGACCCATAGCCCGGCCGTCGAACGGCAGCGGTTTCGGGCCGTCGCCGACGCCCTCGACGGCGGCGTGCTCCAGTTCGGAGCCGACGGCCGGATCGTCGCGGTCACCGACGACCTCCTCGAGATCACGGGCTACGCTCGCGAGCGGCTGCTCGACGAACGCGCCTCGGCGCTGTTCGACGACGACCTCCTCGAGCGCCGGAACGACCCACAGCCCCTGGAGACGGCGATCGATACCGCCGACGGCCGGATCGTCGACTGTACCGTCCGTCTCGAGGCGCTTACCGACGACGGGGAGGACTGCGGCGTCGTCTGTATCGTCCGGCCCACGGGGGGGACACCGCGGGCGGGCGAGTCGACCGGCGAGGAGACCGGGCGATCCCGGCGGCTCGAGCGAAGCGTCGACCAGCTCTCCGCCGAACTCGACGCGGTGTTCGACCGGATCTCCGACGCGTTCTGTGCCCTCGACGAGAGCTGGCGGGTCACCTACGCCAACGACCGGGCAGCGGAGCTGTTCGGCCGGCCGGCCGAGGAACTGCTCGGGGAGCCCCTCTGGGAGGCGCTGCCGTCGCTCGTCGACACCCACCTCGAGGAGCGACTCCGGACCGTGATGGCGACGAAAAAACCCCTCTCGTTCGAGCGCTACGTCGACCCCCTCGACGGCTGGGTCCAGATGGACGTCTACCCGACCGAGGTCGGGATCTCGGTGTACTTCCGGGACGTGACCGAGCAGGTCGAACGCGAGCGCCGGCTGACCGTCTCGGAGCGGCGGTACCGGACCCTCGCGGAGAACTTTCCGAACGGGATCGTCGCCCTCTTCGACCGCGACGGAACGTACACGCTGGCGGCGGGCCAGGGCTTCGATCGGCTCGACGCCGACCCGGCCGATCTCGAGGGGAGACACTTCCGGGAGGTCTGGGACGAGTCGGTCGCGACAACCGTCGGCCCGGCCTATCAACGGGCTCTCGAAGGCCAGGAGCAGCGGATCGAACTCGAGCAGGCCGATCGGGCGTGGCTCGTCCACGTGGTCCCCGTCACCGACGACGGGGGGGACGTCGTCGCCGGGCTGACGATGGCCCAGGACGTCACCGACCAGAAGGAACGCGAGCGCTTCCTGCAGGACGCGAAAGCCCAGCTCGAGGCCGCCACGGAAGCCGGCGCCGTCGGGACCTGGGAGTGGCGCGTCCAGGAAGACCGGTTTATCGCCGGGACGGCCTTCGCCAAGACGTTCGGCGTCGATCCCGACGAGGCCCGGGAGGGGGTCCCCCTCGAGAGCTTCGTCTCGTCGATCCACCCGGCCGACCGCGACCGCGTCGAGCGAAGCATCGAGGACGCCCTCGAGCGCTGCGGCGAGTACGAAGAGGAGTACCGCGTCCGCGACGCCGACGGCGAACTCCGCTGGATCGTCGCCCGCGGTCACGTCGAGTGCGACGAGGACGGGATCCCGCGTACCTTCCCCGGGGCGGTCGCCGACATCACCGAGCGAAAGCGCGCCGAGCGGAAGCTCCAGACCCACAAGCGCCAGCTCGAGACGCTGTTCGAGGTGTTGCCCGTCGCGGTCATCGTCGCCGACGCCGACGGGCGGCTCATCGAGGCCAACGAAACGGCCCGGGAGCTGTGGGGCGGCGACGTCTTCGACGCTGAATCGATCGGCGACTACGACCGCTACGACGGCTGGTGGGCCGACACCGGCGAGCCGATCGACCCCGAGGAGTGGACGATGACCCGCGTTCTCGAGGGCGAGGAGGTCACCGAACCCGACGTCCACGAGATCGAGACCGTCGACGGCGACCGCCGGATCGTCATGAGCCACGGGATGCCAGTCAGGGACGAACGGGGCGAGGTTCGTCGCGGCGTGATCACGCAGATCGACGTCACCGAACGCCGGGAGTACCAGGGCCGGCTCGAGGAGACGATCGAAAAGCTCGAAACCTCGAACGAACGCCTCGAGCGGTTCGCCTACGCGGCCTCTCACGACCTCCAGGAGCCGCTACGGATGGTCTCGAGCTACCTGCGCCTGCTCGACAAGCGCTACGGCGACCGACTCGACGGCGACGCGGAGGAGTTCCTCGCGTTCGCGGTCGACGGCGCCGACCGGATGCGCGAGATGATCGACGGGCTGCTCGCCTACTCCCGGATCGAGACCGCCGGCGAGCCGCTCGAGCCCGTCGAACTCGAGGCGGTGTTCGACGACGTGCTCGCGGAGCTGGGCGGTCGGATCGAGGAGTCGAACGCCGAGATCAGCGCCGAGCCGTTGCCCCGGGTCGAGGGCGATCCCAAGCAGCTCCGGCAGCTCTTCCGGAACGTCCTCTCGAACGCGCTCACGTACTCGCGGGACGGCAGTCCGCGGATAGCCGTCTCGACCGACCGGCAGGGGACGATGTGGCGGATCTCGGTCAGCGACGAGGGGATCGGCATCGATCCCGACGATATCGAACGCATCTTCGAGGTGTTCAACCGGCTCCACACCCACGACGAGTACGCCGGCTCGGGGATCGGACTCGCGCTCTGTCGGCGGATCGTCGAGCGCCACGGCGGCGAGATGTGGGCCGACTCCGAGCCCGGCGAGGGGTCGACGTTCTCCTTTACGCTCCCGGCGGCCGACGGGGCGTACGATCGTCACTGAAAATCAGTGCGCATCCGACCGGACGACGGCTAGACAATAAGGACCAGAATTTTTAGATATCAATAGGGTAGATAGTGACACAATTTCTTTATTCAAAATCTCATGTGAAATTCGCGTTACGTACAGGTGAGCGATGTAACACAGCCATTGGTAACATATACAATCACTGTCATAAGTGTCGTACAAGAGTTAGAGGATGGATTCAGCAGGAGGTGTAAACAATTTTAGTCGCTGGTTGTGGGCCTCGGAACTCGAACCCCCGACAATTTACCAGGACCAAACATCGAGCAATTTAATCGACGTCCGATAGACATGATTGAGGGTAGCTCCAAACGCTGTCTTAGAAGATTACTGAAAGAGTTCCTTGAACTCGTCAGAATCCTTGACGACTTCTAGCGGCTTTCGCTCTAATCTGTCGATGACTTGGTTGATGACGGGGTGTTCGTATTTCCATTTGGTCTCGGTCCAGAGGACGTCACATTCGCAGCTAATGGCTTGTGACCAGATCACCGCGTCCCGGTAATCGCCAGGTTCGGGTTCGTGGTAGGTTTCGGAGATGTAGATCATCGACATTCCAAAAATATACCGCTTGACGGGGATATCGGCGTCATCGAGTATCGCCATGCCATCTGACCGCTGTTTCGCGTATTCTGCGAAGATCCCGATTTTCTTGAGTGCGACACTCTGCGGCACGTCATCCGGAATTTCCATGTGGCCCTCTAGGTCCAGGGTTTCTAACCGGCGCGTTCCCTCGATGAATTCCGTCATGACAGAAGATGCCGGTTCAGCATCGAAGTCTGCATCCCTGAATAACGCCTGCAACGTTTCAACGCTATCCACCCCTTGTGTGGCGTACAGGCAGTACTGGTGCCACGTTTCATCGATTGTGGCAAGCACAAGTGGTTGGTCCGAACGGCGGTATTCGCCAGCGGGATCGTTATTAAAGGGGCCAAGATATTCATCGGTGAACTCGTCGATGATGGGGGCCAATTCATCCTGGTGATCGCGTCGTACCAGATCTAAAAAGTTGCCGTGACTGAAAACGATCTCCAGGTCATAGTCATCGTAGAGACGGCGGAACTCCTCAAGAAAGCCCTGTTGCTCTTTGAGATTAATCCAGACCTTGGTATCCAGCAGCACTCGCATCTTTGTTGATAATAGCAACAGCGTCGTCATCATTCTTCAATATTCGGAGGCCTAGCTACCGAGCTTCATGTGCCTCTTGAAGTCGCTCGTGGAACGCTGGGTAGTTGCTGCTATCTTCACCATTCAGCGTGTCTGTGATTTCATCTTGGAACCCGGTATAGCTCCAAAGAGCATCAGAATAATAACCACCTCTATGACCACATAGTGTTCGTCATCAGCCAAGGCGCTCCATTTGCGCCTTGTATCTTGCATGGTGCTCAGAACATCACATGGAACTGAGAGGAATTCAGACGGTCAGTTCGCACCCATAATGTAACGAATCGGACAATTTAGATTCGCTGTCCAGACTAAACAAAGAACCGCACTACCAACGACTGCTACAGTCAAACCCCCTTGCTCATCAGGTGGCTGCGCAGGACGTCGGCCTCCTTGTTCCCCGTTCCGGTGTTGACCGCGACGACCGTCTCGTCGCCGTCGAAGGCGCCCCGGTCGGCCAGCTCGAAGAGGCCGCTGACCGCCGCGGCGCAGGTCGGCGCCATCTCGAGTCCCTCCCGCTTTGCGACTTCGATCGCGGCGTCGAGGATCTCGGGGTCGTCGGTCGCGACGGCACCGCCGTCGCTCTCTCGCAGGGCTTCGAGGATCCACGGGCTCGCGCCGGGGTCGGGGATCTCGATGCCGCCACAGATCGTGTCGGGGTGGTCGACCGGTTCGTGGACGTCCCGGCCCGCCTCGAAGGCCTCGACGATGGGCGCACAGCCCGACGCCTGCGCGGCGTAAAAGGACGGGACGTCGTCGGTCAGGCCGAGCGTCTCGAGCTCCCGGGCGGCCTTGTACATCCCGACGAGACCGACCCCGCCGCCGGTCGGGTACGAGATCACGTCGGGGCTCTCCCACTCGAGGCGTTCGGCGATCTCGTAGAACATCGTCTTCTTGCCCTCGTGGCGGTAGGGCGTGGCGAACGTCTGGAGGGAGTACCAGTCGTCGTGCTCCGCCAGCCCCTCCTCGAAGGCCGCGACGGCCTCGCCGATCCGGCCCCCGACGACGTTCATGTCGCCGCCGTGGACGTTGATCATCGCCTTGTTCGTAAAGCCCGAACGCGAGGGGACGTAGACGTGCGACTGCATCCCCGCCCGTCCCGCGTAGGCCGCGGCAGCCTGGCCCGCGTTGCCGGCCGACGCCAGCGCGACGTCGGTCGCGCCGTGCCCGTCGGCGGCCGTCACGGCGACCGTCTGGCCCCGATCCTTGAACGTTCCCGTCGGGTTCCGCCCCTCGTCTTTGATAAGCAGCCGGCCGACGCCCAGTTCGTCGGCCAGGGTCGGACACTCGACCAGCGGCGTCGCCCCCTCGTTCATCGTCACCGCGGCTTCGCGGGGGAACGGGAGCAGCTCTTCGTAGCGCCACAGCGAGTCGAACGGGCGCTCGGCGAGCGTCTCGCGATCCAGCTCGACCGCGTCGTAATCGTAGCTCGGATCGAGAATCCCACCGCAGTCCGGACACCGGTGGCTCTCCGCGTCGGCGTCGACCGTCGACTCGCAGTCGACGCACTCGAGGCCCTCGAAGGCGGCTGTCGTCTCCATAGGGGTGTGTTCGCGGCGCGGGACTAATGGCTGTTCATCGGACTCGAGAGCGGGGTCCCGGTTCCGGGGTCAGACGGCGGGACGCTCGCTCGAGGGCTCGCCGTCGGCTCCCTCGATCGAGACCGGGTGGAGGTCGCCCCAGGTGTGCCCGATGACGTAGTAGGCCGCGACCAGCGCGTAGAACGCGACGATCGCACCCAGGACGGTTCCGACGAGCGGGACGGCGTTGAGGATCCCCGAGACGAACGAGCCGACGACGACGATCCCGAACGCCAGCAGCCACCCCGTCGCGTACGTTCCCGTCGCGAGGACCCACCGGAGTTCGCCGACGTCGAACCCCGCGCCCAGGCGTCGCTCGCTCGCGAAGTTCGCGATCGCGGCGGGCGAGACGTAGGCGGCCGCGACGAACGCCGCGAGGGTGACGACTCCGGCGAGGAGGAATCCGATCGCGCCGACCGATCCCGGCGTTCCGCCGGTGGCGAGCCAGACGCCCCCGAACAGAACGGCGCCGACGACCGCGGGAACGAGCGAGTAGGCGAGCAGGATCGCGAACGCCTTCGCCCCGTCGATCGTCAGGTCGCCCCAGTCCTCGAAGCCGGGGGCCTCGTCGTCGTCGCGGCTGGTCCGATCCAGCACGCGGACGACGTACCCCCAGACGAGAAAGAGCGGGATCAGCAGGAAGCCAAACAGCAGGCAGAGGCCGCCGATGATGCTCGTCTTCAGCGCGTCGTCGCTGTCTTTCAGGTAGGTGAGTGAGTCGGATAGCATGGTGTCCTCGATCGGCTGCAGTCGCTCGCGGTCGATCGAGAGTTCTACGCGCGACAGCTATATTAGGTGCTCGTCGCCTCGAGCAACGAACGGACGGAGAGCCGCGCTGCTCGAGGCGCTCGAGACCGAAGAGACAGAAGTTCAGTTGTCGCCGGTCTTGGACTGCCACTCGTAGTCGCGGCGCTTGGCGGACTTGCCGAAGCCGCACGACGAGCAGACCTTCTTTTTCGTGTGGTAGGACTTCTCTCCGCAGCGACGGCACTTCGTGTGCGTCGTCTTGTTCTTCTTTCCTTGGCTCGGGGTTCCTGCGCCAGTCATGGAGTGATCGAGACGACGTTATCGCCGCGTATAATCGTTGTGTCTTCGACCGGCGCCTCGTCGTCCACTTCCCGGTCGCCGGCCCTCGAGACGTCCTCGAGCACGAGGTTCATGTGCTGGTCGTAGCCCGTCAGATCGCCAACGTACTCGTCGCCGCTCTTGAGCCGCACGGTGACGCGTTCGCCGAGCGACGCCTCGAGGACGTCAAGCGGTCGTCCACTCATACAACACACCGCCAGTGACGAGCACTTAATCGTACCGGTCGAGGCTCCGAAATTCCCGGTTCGGCGGCCGCCGACGCGCTCGAACAAGCCAAACGGCTAAGTGATCGCTCGCCGACTCCCCCGACATGGGAGAGAAGAAGTTTACCCTCATCGAGCTGAACCTCCAGGGCGACCACCAGTTCGGGCCGCGAGCGATCGACGACGCGCTCCCGTTCGGCGAGAAGCGGGAGGCGGCCGACCTCGAGGACGAGGCGGAACTCGAGGGCGAAGCGGAAGCCGACGAGGAGGGCGGCGGAAAGGGGGCGATCGGTGCCCTGATCGCGCTGGTCGTGCTCGTCGCGCTCGGCGTCGCGGCGAAGAAGTACACCGAGGACGACGAGGTCGAGGAGTTCCCCGAGGACGAACAGCCCGACGTCGTCGTCACGTAGTCGGTACGGCGCAGCTCTTCTGAGGCGATCGGAAGACCCTACCTGTAGTTGGGAGTGCGATCTCTCCAGTTTGAGTGGTGAACGTGAACTGCTCGATTCGTTACGTCGAAAGTGCGAATGGAGCGTTCGGCGTCAGGTTTGCAGCCCGACCAACCGC
>NZ_JBLRWX010000045.1:0-28471 GCF_047921035.1 Natronococcus sp. | reverse complement strand
GGCTGCGAACTGTGCGTTGCTCCCGCCGACGGGGTCGCTCAGCCCGACGTCGCCGAGTTCGTCGTCCAGCGGCTGGACGTGGTTGACGGCGAAGCCGGCGTCACGCCCCGTCGCGTAGCCGCCCGTATTCTCGCCGGGCGTGTCGTACGAGTGGTCGGTGTGGCCGTACCCCTCGGTCGCAGCCGCCGTTCGCTCGCCGTCGACCGTCGCGTCGGTCGCGCCGCCGCCCTGGCGGCCGAAGCCCCAGGCGGTACCGACGACGCCGGGGCGGATCCCGCCCGTGACGCGGACGGTCGCCTCGACGGATCGGCGACCGGCGTCGAGTTGGACGCGATCCCCGTTCTCGAGGCCGCGCTCGTCGGCGTCCTCGGGGTTGATCCAGACGGCGTTCTCGCCCTTGGTTTCGCGGAGCCACGCCGAGCCGGTCGTGCGGTGCATCCCCTGGGTGCGGGGCTTCCAGTTGGTCAACTGGAGCGGCCGCTCGGGTTCGTCGTCGCTGGTGACCGGCACCTGGACCTCGCCGTTGTAGTGGACGACGTCCTCGACGCGGGGGAGCGGATCGAACCGCTCGCCGTCGTAGGCGTGGCGGCCGGTCGGGGCAACTTCGTCGTAGAAGTTGACTCGAGTGCCGAGCTGGTAGCGCAGGTGATCGCCGTCGTAGGCGTTCGTCTCGGGGTGACGGCCAGCGTAGTCGTAGTCGTGGCCGCGCTCGGCGAAGGCCGCTTCGTAGCCGTCGATCGGCTCTTCGAAGCGGCCGCCGCGGTTGAGCACGGTGACGGCCTTGCGCCACTCCTCGTCGGTCACCGCTCCGCGCCAGTCCTCGAGATCGAAGTGCTCGCCCAGCCCCTTCTCGCGGGCCGCCCGGAACAGCTCGAGTTCCTCGTCGTCGGCGTCGGGCACGGGCTCGCGGTCGTAGGCGATGTTGGTCGCGAGCTTGACGTAGAAGTCCTCGGACGTGTCGAGCGACCACAGGTCCCCGTCGGCGTCTGGAATCGCGTCCTCGCCGACGCCCGGCAAGTCCAGCTCCTTCCAGATGTCGATCAACACCTCCTCGAACGGCCGGGCGTCGGGGACGACCCTGATCGTCGGCTGGCTTATCTTCTCGTCGGCCAGCCGTTTGTTCGGGTAGGTGCCGAAGTTCTCCCAGCGCTCGAGGTAGGTCGGCTCGGGGAGGACGTAGTCGGCGTAGCGGCTCATTTCCCCGAGTACGGTGTCGGAGGAGACGATCAGCCCGATCGCGTCCTCGTCTTCGAGCACCTCGGGGATCTTGTCGCCGCCGGCCGCGGCCATGATGTGGTTGTTCGAGTACGGCCGGATGAACAGCGCCTCGACGCCGTAGGGGTACTCGTCGGCCGCGCTGCCGTACAGCTCCTGGGTCGCCATCGGCGGCGCGACGGGGAACCACGGTCGCTGCGCGGGGTAGCCGTCGTCGCGCTCGAACAGCGAGGTGTCCTCGTAGTCGACCCCACCGCGCAGGATCGGGATCCCCCACGGCTCGTGGCCGTCGGGGACCTCGCCGAGTTCGTACCGGCCGCCCATCGTCTCGTAGCCGGCGTAGGGCGAGATCTGCCCGCCCTTCCAGTCGTAGTTGCCGATCAGGTGTTGCAGCGTCGAGATCGCGCGCGTGGTGTAGAACCCGTTCGTGTGCTTGCTCGGGCCGCGGTAGGCCATGATCGCCGCGCGCTTGCCGTGGCTGGTGAACTCGTCGGCGAGTTCGTCGATCAGGTCGACGTCGACGCCGGCCATCTCGGCGTACTCCTCGAGGGAGTACTCGAGAACGCGCTCGCGGTACAGCGTCCAGGCGCTCGCGACCGCCCGTCCGTCGACAGTGATCTCGACGTCGAGGACGGCCTCATCGACCTCGTCGGCTGGCGCCGGTTCGCCGGTGTCGGCGTCGACGACGACGAACGACTCGGGGTCGTCGGCCTCGAGGCCCAAATCCGCCGCGCGGGCCTTGGGGCGGTCGTCCTCGTCGACGAGCACGAGGTGGGTCGCGTCGCTCCAGGTCGGCTCGTCGTCGTCGGCTGCGGCGTCCTCGCCGGGATTGCGGAGGTACTCCTCATCGTAGCGGTCGTGCTCGACGATCCAGCGGGCCATCCCGAGCGCGAGCGCGGCGTCGGCGCCTGGTTTGACCGGCACCCAGGTGTCGGCCTTCTCGGCCGTCTTCGAGAGTCGGGGATCGACGACGTCCATCCGCATCCCGTCCTGGATCGCGTTCGTGAGCTTCGGGGCGAGCCACGTCGGGCCCTTGTTCGCGACCATCGGGTTGGTCCCCCAGACGAGCAGGTACTCGCAGTTCTCGATATCGGGGTACTGCCGTTGTTTCTGGCCCTCGTGGGAGCGGTTGAAGCCGACGACGCCGGAGATCCCGCAGGTGCCACCGTGGTGGATGCTGTTGGTCGAGCCGAGCCCCTGGTGCCAGAGCCGGTTCCGGATGAAGTTGCGCCGGAAGCCGCCGACGTCGACGATCTGGTTGGCCTTCGGCCCCAGGTCCGGGTGGTCGGTGTCGATCAGGGCGTCCTCGTAGCGCTCGTCGAACGCCTCGCGGCTCAGGTCGCCCTCCTGGACGGCCTCCCAGTCGTCCATCACCTCGTCTTCGGGCGCGTAGCCCCACAGCTCGCGGATCCCGTCGTGGCCGAGTTCGTCGTCGCCCTCGACGATCTCCTCGATGGCCTGCTCCCAGGAGATGGTCTTCCACTCGTCGCTGCCCCGCGGGCCGACGCGCTTCATCGGCTTTCGCAGCCGGTAGGTGTCGAACGCCGTCTGGATGCCGGCCTGGCCCTTCAGACAGATCCGGCCGCCAGAGAGCGACCACTTGCTGACGTCGACCTCGCCGGTCCCCTCGAGGTCGCCCGTCGCGACCCGTTCCGGATCGCTGCCGTAAGGCACCTGCGCGTACGGCTGGGTGTTGAGAAACGAGTACGGGTTGCCCGCGAGCTTGCGCACGAGCGAGCTGTACTCGCCACTGCCGCTGTCGTCGGCCAGCCGGACCTTGATCGGGCAGAACGTGTTACACTGCCCGCAGGTCGTGTGGATGACGTCCGACCCCTCGTACTCGCCGTACTCGGTGCCGACGCCGTTGCCGTCGCCGCCGAACCAGTCGACGTCGAGGAGGCTGCTGGCGACGCCGCCCGAGAGCGAGAGCGCCCCCATACCGCCGACCGCCTTGACGAAGTCTCGTCGTTCGATACCGCCGTCTTCCGTGCCCGGGTCGTCGGTTTCCGGGTTCGTCTCAGTTTCAGTCATGACCCTCACCTCGTGGAACGAGCGGGAGCAGTTCAGTGCCGATCGAGTACAGCAGGACCCCGAAGGCGATCACGCCGATCGAGAGCAGCCACTCCGGCGTCGACGGGACGTACGCGCCCATCGATAGCCCCTCGAGCGCGGGCTCGAGCTGGGCCGGGACGACGATGTTGAACCGCGTCCCGACGACGCCCAGCACGACGCTCGCGCCCGCGGCCGCGACGAATTTCGGCTTCCGGCGCCAGTCGCTGCGGTGGAGCAAGGCCAGTGGAAGGACCCACCCCAGTCCGACCATCACGAGCCAGAACGACCACCACATCTCGCCGGTCATGATCGTCAGCCACGCCTGGACCTCGCCGGGGTGGAGGCTGTAGAGCCCGATGAACGCCTCGAGCGTCTTCAGCGACGCGTCGAGGACGATGAACCCGGCGAGCAAGGCGGCCATGCGCTCGAGCAGCGCGCTGTCGAGCGTCCGGTGGGACAGCTTCGCCCGGACCACGTACAGCAACGCGACCAGCGCCATCCCGCTGACGACCGCCGAGGTGATGAAGATCACCGGGAACAGCGCGCTGAACCAGTACTCCCGGGCCGCGGCGACGGCGAACAGGTTGCCGGTGCCGCCGTGGACGAAGACGATCGCGAGCGGGATCCCTGCGATCCCGAGCCGCTTGAGCCACGTCCGGTCGGTCTCGAGGGCCTCGTCGCTCGTGTCCGTCCGCCCGAGCGTGAGCAGGCCCGCGAGCCGTCCCTTCAGACCGTCGTCGTTCTCGCTCGTCTCGACGAGATCCCGTCGCATCGAGAAGTACAGTTCGCCGGAGAGGACGCCGATGTAGAGCGCGTAGGCGTGGACCTCCCAAGAGAGCACCGACAGCGGCTGGCGCCAGGCGAAGACGTGCCAGAGCCGTTCCATTCGACCGATGTCGACCAGCACGAACGTGAGCGCGACGATCATCGAGACGATCGCGACGAACAGCGCCTCGCGTTCGATCTCGTGCATCCCCTCGACCTCGAAGACGTTCGAGAGCGTGCTCACGAGGAACGCGCCCGCCGAGAGGCCCACGAAGTAGATGTAGAAGGCGATCCAGGCACCCCAGGGAACTCCACTCGAGAGGTTCGTCGACTGGAGTCCCTCGGTGAGCCGGAGGTAGCCGCCGTAGGACCCGATCGCGATCAGGCCGAGCAGGAGGACGTACCAGGCGATCCGGAGGCGATCCCCGCCCAGCCTGGCCGTCACGGTGTGTGTGTTCGTGGACATGGTCACTTGAGGTAGTAGACGTTCGGGTCGGTGCCTTCCTTCTCCTTGAGCCGGAACGCTCGGGAGGAGGAGGCCAGTTCGTTCACCTCGCTCTCGTCGTCCTCGAGGTTGCCCATATAGCGGGCGTCGCCGACGCAGGTCTCGACGCAGGCCGGCTCTTCGCCGCGCTCCAAGCGGTGGTGACAGAAGTTACACTTCCGGACGTTGCCGACCGGCGACTCGCCGTCCTCGCGCGGCCCGCGGTCCGTCCCGTACTCGGGGCTTGTCACCTCGCCCTCCTCCTCGAACTCGCCGTCGTAGTTCTCGCCGAAGTCGAAGTAGCGAGCGTCGTACGGACAGGCGACCATGCAGTACCGGCAGCCGATACACCGGTCGTAGTCGATGTTGACGACGCCGTTGTCCATCTTGTAGGTCGCGCTAACTGGACACACCTGCACGCAGGGCGGGTTCTCACACTGCATGCACGGGCGCGGAACGTTCGTCCGGGTGACGTTCGGGAACTCGCCCTCTTCGCGTTCCAGAACGACGTTGTAGGAGACGCCCGGCGGCGTCCGGTTCTCGGCCTTGCACGCGACCGTACACGACTCGCAGCCGATGCACTTCTGGAGGTCGATGACCATCCCCCAGCGCGTGTCGCCGTCTTCGTCCGTCTCGTCTTCCCCGTCCGACTCCTCGAGTCCCTCCGCGATGCTCGCCATCGTCCCCACCGAACAGCCCAGCGACTCGGCGGTCTCGTCGTCGATCGTACCGTCGGCGCAGTCGACGGCCGGGTTCGGCGTCTCGCGGTAGGCGTCGCCGAACTCCGCGGCCGCCTCCGCGTCGTACTTCTCCCAGTAGGCCGCACTCGAGAGGTCGCCGTTGCTGACCTTGCGTGCGTCCTCGGCCATCTTGACGCCCAGGTCGGTCCGGTAGCTCGTCTTCGCGAGTTCGTCCCGGGGATCGGTCGCTTCGACGTCGACCATGGCGTCGTACGACTCGCCGCCGGTGGACGACTCCGGAACGCGGGGCATCGGCTCGTCGGCGCTCATCGCCGACCACCGGCCGACGGCCGTCGCGGAACGTGCAGGTTCGATCTCATACATGTACACAGAGGATCCCCAGGGGGCTGAGCGTTCTACCGATACTGTTGGGGACGGTCTCGCCGACCGAACCCCCGTTTGGATCGGCTACCGATACTGTTGGGGACGCGCCGACCGTCGGTTCCCGCCGACTCAACCGACGAGAAGATAAACGGCCGAGATCCAGCGCCCCGAACCGCCGAAACCGATATTCCTGCTCGGTAGGAAGACGGTCAGCACATAACTGCTGCGGGTGAGTACGTTCGTCCATGTCCTCGCTCCCGGCGATCCAACCGCGCTCGAGGTGGACGCGATGAGCCTGCTGCTCGTCGCGTCGATCCTGCTCCGACTCGCCGGGACCGGGTACTCGATCCTGTTGCTTCACCGTAGCGGCGACCGACGCTTCGCCTTCTTCACCGCGATGCTCGGGCTCATGGCGTCACGACAGCTCTGGACGCTCCAGACGACCGGCGGCGCCGGGCTGGCCGAACTTCCCGGTCTCCTCGTGAGCGTCTTCGCCGTCGCGGCGGTCTACTATCTCGGCCAGTACGTCGCGGAGGAAACGCGGATCAAAGACGAACTGACTGCGGCCAACGACCGTCTCCGTCGGTTCCGGAAAGCCGTCGAACACGCCGGCCACGCGATCTTCGTCACCGACCCTGACGGACGGATCGAGTACGCCAATCCTGCCACGGAGTCCGTGACGGGATACGCCCCGTCCGAGGTCGTCGGCGAAACCCCGAACCTGTGGAGCTCCGGCCAGCACGACGACGTGTTCTACGACGACCTCTGGGGAACGATCGTCGACGGCGACGTCTGGGACGGCGAGATCGTCAACCGGCGAAAGGACGGCGACCTCTGCTGGGCCGACGTAACGATCGCTCCGATCGCCGACGAGACGGACGACGTCGAAGGGTTCGTCGCGGTCGAGACCGACGTCACCGACCGCAAGGAGCGCGAGCTTCGGATCCGCGACCAGCACGACCGCCTCGAGCTACTGAACACGACCAACGAGGTCATTCGGGACGTCAACCGGGAACTCCTTCGCGCGGAGTCGAAAGCCGAGGTCGAAACCGTCGCCTGCGAGCAGTTTGCGAGCGCAGCGCCGTACGAATCGGCGTGGTTCGCGGCCCGGAACGCCGCGACCGACACCGTTCGAGCGAACACGAGCGTCGGCCTCGACGACGACACCCTCACCGCCGTCGTCGCTGCGATCAACGACGGTGACCGCGAGACGGTCGTCGATCGGGCGCTCGAGACGGACACGACCCAGGTCGTCCAGAGCTGTGGTGAAAGCCGGGGCACCTGTGAGTGTCAATCGGCTGCTGATCCGGGCGCCACAGTCGCCATACCGCTTTCGTACCGAGACGCTCGGTATGGTGCCCTCGTGCTCCACACCGACGACGACAACGCCACCGAGGCGCTGGACGTCGAGATCCTCGACGAACTCGGCGAGACCATCGCGTACGCGATTACCGCCGCCGAGAGCCAGCGCTCGCTCGTCACCGACCGCGTCACCCGACTCGCGTTCGATCTGACGCCCTCGGACGACCCGTTGCTGTCGCTCGCGGCGAGCCTCGACTCCGAGCTCGAACTCGAGCGGGTGACGACCGGTGCCGACGGCGACGTCCTCGGATTCGTCACGATCCGCGGCGCCAGCAGCGACGACGTCCGCGACTACGCCGGGAACGCCGACGACGTCGCGGACGTACAGGTGCTGCGCGATGGCGACGACGAATCGCTAGTTCGGCTCGCCGTTTCAGGAACGTCAGTCGTTGCCACGCTAGCGCGGTACGGCGCGGCCGTCCGATCGCTGGTCGCCGACGGCTCGGAGAGCACGCTCGTAGCCGAGGTCGCCGAGACGGCCGACGTCCGCAGCGTCGTCGAGGCCGTCTCCGAGACCCATTCCGGCGCGGACCTCGTGGGCCAGCGCGAACGCGACCGGGAGCTCGAAACCCGCGGCCAGTTCCGCTCCGCGATCGAGGACGCGGCCACCGACCGCCAGTTCGAGGCCCTCCAGCTGGCTCACTTCGGCGGTTTCTTCGAGTGGCCCCGCGAATCGAGCGGCGACGAACTTGCCGACAGGATGGGCGTCTGCCAGTCGACGTTCCTTCAGCACCTCCGGGCCGGCCAGCGGAAGGTCTTCGAGCGCTTCTTCGACCACGACCGCGGGACGGACGCCGGGCGCCCGTCGGGGATCGCGGCGGGGACGGACTAGTCCGAGTGCATCCGAGCGCTCACTGCTCGCGTCGGCCGACGTACTCCGCGGTGAACCAGTGCGCGATCGCCCCCTCGGCACGGTGCAGGACGTCGCTACAGGTCGACTTCGATATCTCGAGGGCCGACGCGACGTCCGTGAGCGTCGCTTCGCGCGGAACATCGTAGTATCCACCGTCGATAGCGGTCAAGAACACCTCGAGCTGACGGTCGGTCAATAGCTGTGTCGCCCGACTCGCGTCGGTGCTGTGGACGTACTCGATATCGTACCCGATCCCGCTCTCCTCAAGCGACTCGCCGAGAGCCGACAGCCGATCCGCACTCGTCGTCAGCTCCCAGGTCACCGCGCCGTCTTCGACCTCGAACGGCGTCTCCATGGGGGCGCCCGCCTGCCGCATCGGGGCGACCAGCGAGGGGTCCGCGGTCTCGACCTGGAGCATGGCCGTCTCGTCGTGTGTCCACAGTAACTCGAGTTCGCGAACGTCGTCCCGACTATCGATATCGGCGAGTATCGGAACCGGGTTCGACGCCGTCAGTTCGAGCACGCCGATGACGGCGTCCGGGCCCGGCAGCACCGAGCTAACTCGAAACGTGACGTCGGAGTGTGACGTCGAGACGTCGTGAATCCAGAGGTCGTCGGGAATCCGTACGGTGAGTTTCGCGCGTGGCATTCGACAGTCGATTAGCAGTCGACCGACGTAGGAGCGACTTCGAACATGTTCGAACCGATCTCACCGGTTCGCGAGAACCGATACACCCTCGGCGTTCGTTCGAACGTGTATGTCCAGATCAGGCGTCGCTTCATGCGATTCAGGACACGCTCCCAATGAAAGACGCTCCACTCGTCGATCAAATAACGGGCCGCCACTCTCGCTGACGCCGTTTCACGCCGCGGGCGTCGTCTTTCTGCTCGTCGGCCTCGTGCTCGCGCTCTATCAGGGACTCCAGGAGTTCGCGCTCGTCCCCGAGGTGTCGTGGATCACGTGGACGCACATCCACTTCGTCACCGTCGGCGCGTTCACCCAACTACTCTTCGGGATGCTCCCGCAGTTGACGGCGCGGAAACTCGAGCGACCGACACCCTCGCCGCGGGCCACTCGAGCGAGCTTCCTCGGGTTGAACGGCGCGCTCCTGCTCGCGTGGTACGGCCGCGCGTACGGCGAGCCGCTGTGGTTCGACGTCGGCCTTGCGACGATCTGGCTGCTGACGCTCTGGCTGTTCGCCCTCGTGGTCTGGATGGCGCTCCGGAGCAGCGGCGGGCGGGCGCGGGATCCGACCATTGGATTCTACGTCCTCTCGCCGTTCGTCTACCTGATCGGGCTCGGCTTCGCGTTCGGGCTGTTCAGCCACAGTTTGGACGTCCCCGGCGGGTGGTGGGGGCTTCGCGAGGCACACGTTCACGCCAACGCGTGGGGCTTTCTGGGACTCGCGGCGATCGGCACGCTGTACGACCTCTTTCCGCGGCTCGTCGACGCGGAGTTGTACAGCCAGCGTCTGAAACGGGACTCGTTTCCCCTGTTTGCACTCGGCATCGTCCCGCTCGTCGTCGGGCCAGTCCTCGACATGGGACGGACCGTGACCGCGGCCGGGCTGGCGCTGTACGCCGCCGGCTACCTCCTGTACGTCTACACGCTCTTCCGGACCTACCGCGCCGGCACGCCGAACGGGACGGCCCTCTCGGTGCTCGCCGCCCAGCTGTGGATCCTCGGGCCGGCCGGCTTCGCCCCGTTCGTCCTGTTCGGCGTTCCGCTCGGGATCCCCGAGCCGTGGCTCGAGACGGGCGCGTTGCACTTTTTCTTCCTGGGCTGGGCGCTCCCGATCGCGCTCGCGGGCTCGCTGCTCGTCGCGCGCTCCCTCGAGTGGCCCGGAACCGACGTGCGTTCCGACACTGGCGACCGCACTCGCGGACTCGTTCCCGCAGCGGGCGTTCCCTCGGTCGTCGGGACGCGGACCGTCCTCGCCTGGAACCTCGCGGTACTGGTCGTCGGAATCGGCTTTTTCTACCAGGATCAGTCGTGGTCGGCGCTGTTGCGCGGGCCGGGGTACGCCGTCCTGCTCGGGGTCTGGGGGTACTACCTGGTCAGAATCGTCGGCCATCGACGGTCGGTGCGAACGTAGACGGGAGCCTCCTGAGCGCGGCTTACTCGGCGCGGGAACCGACGTTCAGCCGTCGAACCGGAGCAGCCGCAACCCGATCAGGCTGACCAGCACGGTCGACCCCTCGTGGCCGACCACCGCGACCGGCAGCGGAATCCCCGCCGTGAGAATCGCGATCACCATGATCGCGATCGCGCCGAACGCGATGGTGAAGTTGACGTACAGCGTTCGTCGCGTCTCCTTGCTGAGCGCGAACGCGTAGGGGAGCCGATCGAGCCTGTCCGACATGAGCACGATGTCGGCCGTCTCGAGGGCCACGTCGGTTCCCGCCCCGCCCATACCGATGCTGATGTCGGCCGTCGCGAGCGCGGGCGCGTCGTTGACGCCGTCGCCGACCATCGCGACGGCCTCGTGGCGCTCCTGGAGCGCCTCGATGTGGTCGACCTTCTCCTCGGGGAGCAGCTCCGCGTACACCTCGTCGATCCCGAGTTCCTCGGCGATGTAGCCGGCGACCCGTTCGTTGTCGCCCGTGAGCATGACGATCTGCTCGACGCCGCGCTCGCGGAGCCGTTCGATGGTCTCGGCCGCGTCGGATCGGATCGTATCGCTGAACGCGAGCCAGCCGAGCACCCGCAGCCCATCGTCGGTCTCGCCGACGACGAGCACGCTCGTCTTCCCGCCGTGCTCGAGGTCGCGAACGGCCTCGAGCCCGGCCTCGAGCCCGTCGACCGATCGTCCCTCGAGTTCGGTCCGGACGTACCGGGGGTTGCCGATGTGGATCGTTCGCCCCTCGACGGTCGCGCGGACGCCCTTGCCGACGACCGCCTCGAACCCGGTCGCGGCGGAGAGCTCGAGGTCCCGCTCTCGGGCGGCCTCGACGGTCGCCTCGGCGAGGTGGTGCTCGGACCGGGACTGCACCGCGGCCGCGATGGCGAGCAGCCGCTCGTCGGTCAGCGACTCCTCGGCGATCAGTTCGCCGCCGACGGATCCGCCGTCGCCGGAGACGGTCCCGCGGGCGCCTACGTCGGTCAGCCGGGTGTTGCCCTCCGTCAGGGTCCCGGTCTTGTCGAAGGCGACGGCGTCGACGCTGCCTGCCGTTTCGATGTGTTCGCCGCCCTTGAACAGGACGCCCTGTCGGCCGCCGGCGGAGATCGCCGAGAGCACCGCCGCCGGCGTCGAGATGATGACCGCGCAGGGCGAGGCCGCGACCATGAGCGTCATCGCGCGGTAGAACGTCGAGTCGAACGGGTGATCCAGCAGGGCGATCGGGAGGACGATCGCGACCGCGGTCAGCGCGATGACGCTCACCACGTAGGGCTGCTCGAAGCGATCGATGAGCTGCTGGGTCGGCGCGCGCTTCTCCTGGGCTTGTTCGACCATGTGGATGAGCCGGGAGATCGCCGACTCCTCCGCTTTGCGGGTGACCCGTACCTCGAGACTGCCCGTCTCGTTGATCGTCCCACTGAACACCTCGTCGCCGGGTTCTTTCGTCACGGGAACGGACTCGCCGGTGAGCGAGGACTGGTCGACCGTGCTCTCGCCGGCCTCGACGACCCCGTCCAGCGGCAGCCGATCGCCGGGGCGGACGACGAACACGTCACCGACCTCGACGTCGTCGATCGGCGTCGTCGTTTCCCGCCCGTCGCGGAGGATCCGGGCCGACTCCGGACGCATCTCGATGAGCGACCTGATTGCGGTTCGGGATCGGCCGATCGCGTACTCCTCTAGGACGCCCGACAGCGAGAACAGAAACAGCAGCATCGCACCCTCGAAGGGGGCGCCGATAAACAGCGCGCCGAGCGCCGCGAGGATCATCAGGAGGTCGATCTCCACCGCGGGCTCCCGGATGGCTCTGATGCTCTCTTTCAGTCCGTACCAGCCGCCGAAGACGTACGCGACCGCGTAGCTGCCCCACACGAGCCAGTCGGGAGCACCGAACCAGCTGCCGAGCAGCCCGCTCATCATTCCGAGAAAGGTGAGCACGACAAACGCCGCCTGCCGTCGGACGACCGGGCGCTTCGCCGGCGACGACGGTCGTTCGGACGCGACCGATGCAGCGCTCGAGGACGTCTCCATACAGTTCGTTGGACTGTCGATCGAATAAGCCTTCGTGAGTCAGCAACGCACAGTTCGTTCTCGAGGTCACCGCGGTAGACCGCCGGCCGCGATCCGAGGGGCGGAAACGGAATCGAGCGGTTACCGGATCGACCGCCCGATCGCCTTCGCCAGCGAGAGGAAAAAGCCCAGGCCGGCCCGGACGTCCGCGTCGCGAAGCGCCCCGACGATTCCCCGCGGGCCGACGGGCTCGGCGGGTTCGGAACCGGCTTCGCCGACGGCCTCGAGCAGCGCCTCGAGCGTGCGTGCGACGTCGTCGTCGGCCGCGGTGTCGGCCAGTTCGCCGAGCCCGGTGCCGGTGGCCGCGAGGTCGGTCACCATCCCGTCGTCCATGGCGTCCGAGGCGAGCGCGGCGAGATCGGCAAGCGCCGCCAGGTCGTCGAGGGTGCCCGACCGCTGCATCCGGGCGACCGTCTCGAGGGCCGCGGCCAGTTCGTCGGCGTTCTCCCCGGTCGCCTCGCCGAGGGCAGCGACCTCGTCGGTCGCCAGGCCGTCCGCGGCAGCGCCGAGGTTCGTCGCGGTGCCCGACAGCTCCTGGACCATCCGGTCGTCCATCGCGGCCGTCGCCAGGTCCGCGGCGTCGAGCAGGTCGTTGACCGCGTCGAGGCGCTCGAGGAACCGGGCGACCGCCTCGGGGTTCTCGGCGACCAGTTCCTCGAGGGCCGGCTCCGTTGCGTCGGTCGCGGGTTCGGATTCGGCGTCGGACATCAGAGCAGCCCCCGTGCGGTGAGCCAGTAGGACTCGTTGTAGCCGAGCTTCGCCCAGTGGAGCGGTTTCGACGGCTCGCGGACGAACGGCTCCTCGCCGTATGTGAACTCGATGAACGTCGCCTCGCTCATCCCCGCCTCGAGGAAGCAGACGGTCTTGCCGTCGTAGGTCGCCGTCGGCGTCTGCCCGCGGACCCGGCTGGCGAGGCGGTCGGCGACGACGCCCGCCTCGTAGTGGGCGACGCTTCCGGCTTTGCTCGTGGGGACGTCCGCGACGTCGCCGATCGCGTAGACGTCCTCGGCGTTGGTCGCCTCGAGGGTGTGTCTGTCGACGTCGACCCAGCCATCCTCGCCGAGCCCCGCGTCGGTCACGAGGTCGCTGCCCGCGTGGGGCGGGATCGCCACGAGCAGGTCGTACTCCAGCTCGTTGCCCTCGACGGTCTCGATGACCTCGGCGTCGGGATCGATCTCCTCGACGTTGAAGAACGTCTCGAGGGCGATGTCCCGCTGCTCGAAGAGATCGGTCGCCCAGTCGGCGATCGACTCGAGGCCGTGGGCGCGGTTGATCGGGTACGTGTAGGTGAGGTCGACGTCCTCGCGCCGACCCCGCTCGCGCAGCCAGTCGTCGACCATCAGCACGAACTCGACGGGCGCGGCCGGGCACATGTGGGGGACGCCGACGACGCTCAACACGAGGTGGCCCTCGGTGAACTCGGCGAGTTCGTCCCGGAGGCGTTCCGCACCGTCGGGGCCGTAGAAGTGGTGACCGCCCTCCGCGAGGCCGGGGACGGCGTCGGGCTCGAGGCTCGCACCGGTCGCCAGCACGAGCTGGTCGTAGCCGAGCACCGAGCTGTCGGCGAACGACAGCGTCTTCCCGTCCGTGTCGACGTCGATCGCTCGTCCGATCGAGAGCGTCACGCGGCGGTCGATCAGCTCCTCGACCGGTCGCTTCGCGTCGTCGACCGTCTTCTTTCCGAAGGGCACGTACAGGAAGGTCGGCTTGTAGACGTGCTCCGGGTCGGCCGTGATCAGCCGCACTTCGACGTCTCCGGCCTCGATCTCCGTCTGTAGCTCCTCGGCGAGTCGGTTCGCGAGTACCGTTCCGCCCGTTCCGGCGCCGACGATTGCGATTCGGTGCATGTCAGTTGACCTCGATGTAGATGGTCCAGTGGTCGTCCAGTTCGTCGATCTCGAGCAGGTCGTGGCCGGCTTCGTCGAGCCACTCCGGCACGTCCGTCGTGGAGTTTCGTTCGGTCGTCCGGAGCGCGACGACGGTGCCGGGCTCGAGCGTCTTCACCCGCCCGATGAGATCCATCAGCGGGCCGGGACACGTTGCGTCTCGCGAGTCGATCGTCACGTCTGGTTCGGTACTCTCTGTCATTGTATTCACCCTCGAGTGTGTAGCTTCCGCCGTCGTCGTTCGAACTCCTCCTCGGAGATGTCGCCGCGAGCGTAGCGCTCGCGGAGCGCCTCGAGTGCCGGGTCCGACTCTCCGGTTCGTGCGCGAGCGGTCGAACTCCCCTCGCGACCCGCGGCCCAGACGACCGCGAGCGCGAGCAGGCCGACCACCAGCAGCGGCCAGAACAGCCAGCCGCCGATACCCCAGCCGCCCATCGCTCCGCCGCCGTGGCTCTGTGCGGCGCCCGTCGCCGCCGCCCCGACGAGGAAGACCGCGCCGGTCGCCGCAAGCGCCGTTATGTAGCGACCGAGCCGCTCGTGTGTCGTCGTCATCGTTCGATCACAGTTGGGAGTACGATATTGTATAATATAAACACTGATGCGAAATCCTCTACGGCTGGAACTGGCGACAGACATATACCGACGCAGTTCAACCCCGGACAAATAGTAGCGGAAATCCACCACTGTGGCGAATATGTCGTCTGATGTTTGAGAGAGCTATTCGATCTCGCCTTGCGGTCGTTCCTTTCGTATTGCTTTTTCCATACACAACTATTATGCCGGACGAGCGCGTATCGTCGCGCCATGAGTCACACTGCGGACGACGAACGCGAGCGGATTCGCGACCGGAAGAAACGAGAACTGCAGCGCCGCCTCGAGAACGGCGGCGACCCGACCGGGGACGGGGCGGCGACGTCGGACGAGCCGATCGCGATCGAGGGCCAGCGTCACCTTCGGAACGTCGTCGACGACCACGACGTCGTGCTGGTCGACTGCTACGCCGACTGGTGTGGCCCCTGCAAGATGCTCGAGCCGACGATCGAGTCCCTCGCGGCGGAAACGGACGCCGCGGTCGCGAAGGTCGACGTCGACGCCCACCAGCGGCTGGCCCGGCAACTCGGCGCTCGCAGCGTCCCGACGCTCGTGCTGTACGCCGACGGCGAACCGGTCGAGCGGCTGCTCGGGGCCCAGGACCGGGCGACTCTCGAGGGGCTGATCGACCGCCAGAGCTAATCGAGCGACCGAGTCGCAACGTCGACCGCGTGACGATACACCGAAAAGGCTCCGCTCGAAAGAACGGGTGATGAAAGTCGGTGTCGTCGGGGCAGGAATTTCGGGGCTCGCGCTGGTCCACTCGCTCGCCGATCGTGACGTAGACGTCGTCGGATTCGAGGCGCGGGAGGAGCCCGGCGGAGTCGTACGGAGTCGGCGCGTGGGCGACCGCGTCCTCGAGCTGGGGCCACAGCGGCTCCGGCTGACGCCGGGGCTCGAGTCGATGGTCGACGAGCTCGGGCTCCGCGATCGGCTGGAGTTCGGCGACGACGACCAGCCGATCTACGTCTACCACGACGGCGAGCTGAAGGTGGCGCCGCTGTCGGTTCGGGAGGCGCTGACGACCGACCTGCTCACCCCGACGGGAAAGCTCCGGATGCTCCTCGAGCCCCTGACGGGGCCCGCTCGGCCGGACGAGACCGTCGACGACTACCTGGTTCGCGCGTTCGGGACGCAGGCGGCCCGACGGTACCTCGGCCCGCTGTACAGCGGCCTCTACGGCACCGACCCCCGGGACATGCTCGTGGAGTACTCGCTCGGGCGCGTCCTCGAGAAGGCCGGCATCGAGCGGAGCGTCCTCCTGTGGGTCGCCAGGAAGCTGCTCGAGGGGCGGGACTCCCCGCCGATGTGTACCTTCGAGGACGGGCTGGGCGAGCTGACGAACGGCCTGTACGAGGCCCACGCCGACTCGATTCACCTCGGGACGCCCGTCGAGTCGATCCGCGAGCGGGCGGACGGGTACGAACTCCGCACCGCCGACGGGAGCGAGCGCGTCGACGAGGTCGTCCTGACGGCGCCCGCCGAAACCTGCGCCGAGTTGCTCGCGCCGGTCGACGCCGAGCTGGAGGCGACGCTGCGCCGGTTCAACTACAACCCGATCGGGATGGTCTTTCTCGAGTCGGCGTTCGACGGCACCGGGATCGGGACGCTCGTCCCGCCGGGGTCGGACGTCCGGATCAGCGGGCTGACCTGGAACTCGAGCTTCCTCGACCGGGACGGGCTCTTCACGTGCTACATCGATCCGCTGAGCTACCCGGCGCTCGCCGAGGCCGACGACGAGGAGCTGGGCCGGGTCGGCGCCGCCGAGTTCGAGCGGATCACCGGCGCTCCAGCGACGCCGATCCACGTCCACCGCTGGGAGCCCGGAATGCCGGCGTACGACCGCTCCTGGACGGCGACCGACGACCTCGAGCTTCCCGACGGGATCCACCTCTGTACGAACTTCGTCGACCGCCCCGGGATTCCCGGACGCATCCGGACCGCGACGGCGATCGCCGACGACCTCGCCCGCGGGGCGACACCCGCAGAATGAGGGGTCGTTCCGGGCGTGAGGGGATCCAGCGGGCGTCCGCGGGTTCCGGCTTCGAAGTGCCTATACCGGCACCGTCCTAACGGCCGGCTATGACAACCGGCGTCGTCCTGTTGAACTTCGGCGAACCGGCCGCACCGGACCGCGAGACGGTGCTCGAGTACCTCACCCGGATCTTCTTCGACAACGCCGATCTCGAGGAGGCCGACTCCGAGGAGGCGGCCTGGGAGCGCTCCCGAGAGCTGGCCGAGCGACGGCTGCCGAGCCTGATGGAGGAGTACGAGGCGATCGGCGGCTCTCCGCTCCAGGCGCAGGCGACGGCCCAGGCCGAGGCCCTCGAGGCGACTCTGACCGAGCGGGGCCACGAGGTCGAGCTCTACCACGCGATGCAGTTCATGGAGCCGCTGATCACCGACCTCCCGGCGACGCTGGCCGACGACGGGATCGACTCGGTCGTCGCCGTCCCGATCTACCCGCTGTGTGGTCCCTCGACGACCGTCTCGGCGATCGACTCGCTCGAGTCGGCGATCGAGGACCGCGAGGGATACGAGCCGGAGTTTACGGCGATCACCGGCTGGCACCGGGTACCGACGTACAACCGGCTCAGAGCCGAAGGGATCCGCGAGTTCGTCGACGACGAGGGCGTCGACCTACACGATCCCGACACCGCGTTCGTCTTCTCGGCACACGGAACCCCGAAGAAGTACCTCGCGGAGGGCAGCCGGTACGACCGGTACGTCGAGGAACACGCGTCGGCGATCGCCAACATACTCGGGATCGACGACTACGAGATCGGCTACCAGAACCACGCCAACCGCGGGATCGAGTGGACCGAGCCAGAGACCGAGGACGTCGTCGAGGGCCTCGAGGGCGAGGCCGAGCGCGTCGTCGTCGAGCCGATGAGCTTCATGCACGAGCAGTCCGAGACGCTGGTCGAACTCGATATCGACCTCCGCGAGGACGCCGCCGACGTCGGGCTCGAGCTCCACCGCGTGCCGGTTCCCCACGACGATCCGCGGTTCGCGACGCTGCTCGCCGACACCGTCGAGCCGTTTCTCTCGGGGTTCGAGCCGTCGTACTACCAGCTCCGACAGTGCGAGTGTCGGCCCGAGCCGGGTACGTACTGTTACAACGCGGGCCTGCCGCCCCAGTAGCGGGTCGGCGCCCTCGCCGCGGTTCGGATCCGGATCTGCGGTTTCGCGGTCGCCGGCGGGTCGTCCGCAGCGACGCGGATCGACCGACGGCGGGGCGGATCAAGGGGACCGACTAATTGTCCGGACGAAGAGACGGTAGGTATGGATACCCAGTCGCTTCTCGCGCGGGCGAAGCTCGTCAAGGCCGTCTTCAGCGAAAAGAACGTCACCTTCCTGGCCGGGAGCATCGCCTACAGCGCGCTCGTCTCGCTCACGCCGTTGCTCATGTTCGTCCTGCTTGCGGTCTCGTTCGTCGATCCCGGTCTGCAACAGCAGGTTATCGATACCACGACCGAGAACGTCTCGCCGTCGGTCGGCGGGGTGATCGAAGTGATGATCGAACAGCAGTCCGACGCGGGGGCCGGCTCGACCGTCAGTGCGTCGATCATCGGGATTCTCCTCCTCGTCTGGGGTGCCCTCAAGGTGTTTCGCGGGATCGACACCGCCTTCTCGGAGATCTACGAGACGACCACTCGCGAGTCGTTCGCCGGACAGATCAAAAACGGACTGGTGGTGCTCGTGACGCTCACGCTGGGGATCCTCGCGATGGTCGTCGCCACGAGCGTGGTCGCCTTCTTCTCGTTCGTTCCGTTCATCGGGCTCGCGGTGCCTCTCTTGCTCGTCGCCTGCCTCGTCGTCGCCTTCTTCCCCATGTACTACCTGTTTCCGGCGGTCGACGTCGAGCCGCGGGACGTCCTCCCCGGTGCGATCGTCGGCGCCGTCGGCTGGGCGCTCCTGCAGGTGCTGTTTCAGGTGTACGCCACCCTGGCCGGCGACGAGGGGAACCTGATCGCGAGTATCCTCCTGCTGGTCACCTGGCTGTACTTCAGCGGCGTCGTCCTGCTGTTGGGTGCGGTGGTCAACGCGGTCCGCATCGGCCGCGCCAGCGACGTCGTCGAGGCGGAGATCGACCCCTCCACGGCCGAGCATCCCTGAGCCGAAACCGTCCGTCGGCTCCGAACCCGGGCCCGGATGCGACTACTCCGACCGCGAAACGGCCTTCGCCGTCTCGAAGAACGCCTCGACGTTCTCGACGGGGACGTTGCGGTCGACGCCGTGACCCAGGTTCAGAATGTGTCCCGTATCGCCCGCGGCCGCGATAACGTCTCGAGTCCGTTCTCGGACGGTTTCGGGATCGCCGTACAACAGGGCGGGATCGAGGTTCCCCTGGATCGCCACGTCGCCCAGCTCCTCGCGGGCCTCCTCGAGGTCGACCGTCCAGTCGAGGCCGATCACGTCCGCACCGGTCTCCTCGAGCAGGTCGAGGTTGCCGCTGACGTTGCGGACGAAGACGATCGTCGGAACGTCGACCGCGTCGACGATCTCCCGGTGGAGGGGGAGGAGGAATCGCCGGTAGTCGGCGGGGGAGAGCAGCCCGCCGTAGGTGTCGAACAGCTGGATCGCGTCGGCGCCCGACTCGACCTGGAAGTGGACGTAGTCGACGATAATGTCGGTGAAGGCCCGGAGCAGGCGCTCGAACGCCTCGGGGTGTTCCGCGCGGAGCCGACGGACGTCCATGAACGACCGCGAGGGGGTCCCCTCGCAGACGTAGGCCGCGAGCGTGAACGGTCCCCCGGTGAAGCCGAGCACTGCGGCCCGTTCGCCGAGTTCGTCGGCCAGTCGTTCGAGCAGTTCGCCGACGTACCACAGCTCCTCCTCGACGTCGCCCCGTTCCCGGCGGGTATCGTCCGGGGACGCGACGGGGTTCTCGACGACCGGGCCGACGCCGGACTCGAGGTGGTAGTCGAAGCCCAGCGGCTCGAGGACGGTGAGAATGTCCGAGTACATGACGACGCCGTCGGGTCGGAACCGCTCCCAGGGCTGGAGGGTGATCTCGGTCGCGATCTCGGGCGTCGAGATCGCCTCGAGAAACGAGTGGTCCTCGCGCAGTTCGCGATACTCCGGGAGGTACCGGCCCGCCTGTCGCATCATCCACACCGGCGGGCGTTCGGTCCGTTCGCCGCGAGCCGCCCGGAGGAATAGCTCTTCCATGACCGAAAGTTGGGTGCTCGAGCGCCTAATAGTTGCGAAACCGGGCGATGGCGCCCCTTCGAGACGGTCCTCAGCGAGCCAGCAGGGCCATCGCTCCGTAGCCGAGGCCGAACGCGAGGACGAACGAGCCGATCCAGGCCAGCACCGTGACGCCCAGCTTCCGGGGGCTAACGCCGGCGCCCCCGCCAACGGCCAGCCCGGCGCCGATGACGGCGCTGACGATGATCTCGTTGAACGAGACGGGAACGCCGAGCAGGACCGCCGTCTGGGCGATCAGAAAGGAGGGGACGAGCGTCGCGATCGATCGCCGCGGACCCAGCGAGGCGTACTCCTGGGAGACGGCCTTGATCATCCGCGGTGCGCCCGTCCAGGAGCCGACGAGGATTCCGACCCCGCCGCCGAGCAGGACGACGATCGGCGACACCATCGAGACCTCGTCGAGCAGCGGGAGCAGCGGACCGACGGCGAGTCCGACCTGGCTCGCTCCCGCGGAGAACGCGACGAGTCCCCCGAGGACGAGCAGGAACCGTCGCAGGCCGCTCGCCTCGTCCCGAGTGACGTCCCACCGGACGGCGAGCGCCGCGAGGACGCCGGCGCCGAGCGTGAGTGCGCCCGCGACGACGGGACCCTCGAGCGGGAGGACGTCGACGCTCGTCGCGACGAGGGTTCCCCGCTCGAAGAACGCGAACTCGAGGTTGGCGACGACGGCCCCGACGAAGCCGGCGAGCACCGGGACGCTGTCGCGTTCGGCGACGTCGGAACGCGGGAGGACGCTGGCGATGGCGTAGGCGAGCCCGCCGCCGACGAACGGGGTGAACAGCCACACGGCGCCGATCTCGGCGTACTTCGCCCAGGCGGGATCGCCGCCCAGCGCGATGCCGACGCCGATCACCGCACCGGTGACGGTAAACGCCGTCGCGATGGGGTAGCCGGTGTGGATCCCGATCGCCATCAGCCCCGCGCCGATCAGCAGGACGACGATGACGCTCGAGACGGGCAGCGAGACGCCGTGGATCAGGTCGCGTCCGACGGCCTCGGAGACGCTCGCTCCCTGCGTGACGGCCCCGGCGAAGCCGAGGAGGCCGACGACGAAGGCGGCCCGCATCGTCCCGATCGCGTTGGCGCCGACCGCAGGCGCGAAGGGGGTCGCGCCGCTCGAGCCGGCACCGATCACCCAGGCCATAAACAGGCTCGAGACCGCGGCGACGGCGAACAGTAGTATCGTTGCAGGATCCATGGACGAAACGAGCGAAACCGATCAGTCGGAGTCGGTACCAGCGGTCGCGGTTTCGGACGCGGTACGCTGGCTGCGCCAGTACCCCTGGGCGTAGGCGCCGACGAACATGCCGGCGATCGCCCACAGGATCGTGACGTTGCCGACCCCGAGGCTGGCGTAGGCCGCACCGGGACAGATCCCCGACAGGCCCCAGCCGACGCCGAAGATGCCGCCGCCGATCAGGACGTTGCGGTCGAACGACTTCAGCCGACGACCGTACGTGTCTCCCGTTAGCGGCGCGCGCTCGCGGAGCCGCGGGACGAGCGCGAACGCCAGGCCGGAGACGACCGCCGCGCCGCCCATGACGAACAGCAGCCCGAAGTCTTCGAACTGCAGGAAGTTCAGGACGACCTCGGGGCGGGCCATGTGGCTGAAACCGAGCCCGAAGCCGAAGATCAGGCCGCCGACGAAGATCAGCGGCATGAACAGGGGGTGGCGATCTCCGCTCACGGGTCGATTGCTCACGGGCTCACCCCCAGTGCCATCACGACCTGAGCCGTCCCGATCGCGACCGCCAGGAAGGTTGCGACGCCGACGATCGACGTCTTCGAGGCCGAGCCGACGCCGCAGACGCCGTGGCCGGAGGTACAGCCCTTGCCGATCCGGGTGCCGATCCCGACGAGGATCCCGCCGAGGAACAGCCGCCAGGGCTGGACGTCGGTGAGCCAGATCGTGAATCCGCCGACCTCCCGGAGTTCGCCGGTCGTGCCGGCCTCGTACAGGCCGCTCGAGACGAGCCCCGACTGGAAGGTCAGCGCGTAAAGCGCCGCACCGCCGACGATCCCGAGCGTGAAGACGACCCGCCAGTCCCGCGAGCCGACGTACCGCTGGAACCGCGACTGGTCGGAGACGTACGACAGCGTCGACTCGAGGAACGTGCTCGCGCCGGCGGCGATGCCGGTGCCCAGGTAGATGACGACGGCCCCGAGGCCGACGAGCAGCCCCCCGACGGCGTAGCGACTGATCCCGGCGGGGAACAGGGTCTCGTACAGCGCGGGTGCGATGAGTTCAGGTACCATTCGGCTGTTCGAGGGAGTTAGTCACCGGCCAGCGAGTCCTGGCTGGCGGCGCAGTTGTTCGGGCCGAGCTCGAGTTCGAACGCCTCCTCGTCGTCGGTCTCCTGCTGGCCGAGGTTGGTCGCGATGATCTCCTCGTAGTTGGCCGGACGGGGCGGCATATCCGAGAGGATCAACTCGACGAACTCGTCTTCGTCCATCGTCAGCGCGGCCATCTTCTCGCGCAGGTCGCCGATCGGCGCGGTGTAGGTGCCGTCCTCGGCGGGAACCGCCGAGTCGCTGAAATGGGCACCGCCGATCAGGGTCTCGTCGGGCAGCGAGAGGACGCGCTCCTGGAGCGTCTCGTAGAGCTGCCGGGCGGCGTCCTCGGCGCCCTCGTCGCCGTCCTCTAAGTCGGGACGGGCGACGCTCTCGACGAACAGGCCGTCGCCGGTCGCGAGCAGCTCGCCGTCGATCAGGTACGAGGTCATCCCGGAGGTGTGTCCGGGCGTGGAGACCGTCTCGACGGTGGCGTCGCCGACCCGGAACTCGTCGCCGTCCTCGGCCAGCGTCATCTCGTCGGCGTAGGTGACGCCGCGCTCGACGGCGGCCTCGGGAACGACGCCCTCGGCGCCCGCCTCGGCGAGGTCGCGGACGCCCGAGATGTGATCGGCGTGGACGTGCGTGTCGATGGCGTACGTCAGGTCGACGCCGAGTTCGTCGGCGTCCTCGAGGTAGCGGTCGGTGAACGCGCGCAGCGGGTCGATGACGGCCGCCTCGCCGTCGTCGTAGACGAGATACCCGAGACAGCCCGAGGAGGGACGCTGGTACTGGACCAGCGTGCCGCTTCCCTCGTAGCGCTCGACCTCGACGGCCTCGTAGATCCGCGCCCAGCCGTTCATTCCCTCCTCGAGGTGGTTCACGTCGTAGCCGCGGTCCTTCAGCGCGCCCGCGACGAACTCGCTGGCGCCGCCTTTCGCGCAGAGAACCGTCACCTCGCGGTCGTCGGGAATCTTCGCGAGAACGTCCTCGTCGATCTCCTCGTCGAGAAACTCGAAGTAGGGAACGTTGATCGACTCGACGTTCTCGCCGTCGATGCGCCACTCCTCGTAGTCGCTGCCCATGCGGGCGTCGAGAAGCGTTACCGCCTCGCCCGCGTCGATGCGAGCCTTCAGCTCGCTCGGGGCGACCGACTCGACCTCGGCGTCCGGTGTGGGAAAGTCCATGTCGTCCATTTCTACACTCCACAGTACCGGCCGAGCCTACATAAGGATTTGCATAGTATTCCCCACTACACACAATACAGGTCGCGGGCCGGACTGGGATATTTCCCTCGAAATACCGGTATTTGATTTATGCGCGTATAGAAAAGTAGTGTGACCGATTCTCCTGCCGGAGAGCTGTTCGCGGTTCCCACAATAATCGACACGCTTTTATGGTCGCGGCGGATATTGTGTGATAGCTCCAATACAGAGCACAAAACAACTATGAGCTCGAAACCCACCGCAACGGAGACACTCGACGTGAAAGGACAGTCCTGCCCGATGCCCATCGTCAAGACCAAACAGGCGATCGACGACCTCGAGGAGGGTGACGTCCTCGAAGTCGTCGCGACCGATTCGGGCAGCATGAGCGACATCCAGGGCTGGGCCGACGGCACCGACGGCGTCGAACTCCTCGAGCAGGTCGAGGAGGACGGCCTGTACACCCACTACGTGGAGAAGACGGCGTAAGATGAGCACGGAGACCCAAACACCGACCGGGGACGGCGAGTCGATGAGCGAGGCCGAACTCGAGGCCCGGATCGCGGAACTCGAGGAGAAAGTCGCGGGTCTCGAGACCGAGGTCGGCGACGATCAGAAGAAGATGACGATCGTCGCGACCAAGGGCAGCTTCGACATGGCGTACCCGCCCCTGATCCTCGCCAGCACCGCAGCCGCCTTCGGCTGGGAAGTCATCGTCTTCCACACGTTCTGGGGCCTGGACATCCTCCACGAGGAAAAATCGAAGAAACTGAAGCTGAGCGCGGTCGGCAACCCCAACATGCCGCTGCCGAACGCGCTGGCCGCGCTGCCGGGGATGGACTCAATGGCCACCCGGATGATGCAAAAGAAGATCGACGAGAACGGCACCGCGACGATCGAGGAACTGATCGACGTCTCCCTGGAGAGCGGCGTCGAACTGCAGGCCTGCCAGATGACCGTCGAGCTGATGGAGTACGACGAGGACGACTTCTACGACGGCGTGACGACCGGCGTCGGTGCGGCGACGGCGCTGCAACACATGGCCGAGTCGGACGTCCAGCTATTGATCTAACGTGTCCGGATCGTCACAGTCCTCGCCGAGAAGCCCCAGTCTACGCGTCGTCGAGACCGTCGCGAACGCGGAGGGTGTCGACCCGACCGAACTCGAGCCCCCGCTGTACGACGCCGTGGACCCGAACGCGATCGACGACCTCTTCGCCGCGACGACGGCCCCGAACGCGTCGCGAAACGGCCAACTGACCTTCCGCTATCGAGGGTACGACGTGACGGTACGAGCGGACGGCACCGTCTCCCTCGAGTAGAACGCGATCGGCGGTGACACCTCCTTGTTCCCTGCTCGCGAGCGGCGGCGTCCGTTCATGCCCGTCTGTCTAACTGTTCAACTAGTCCTATATCCACGTCCCCTGTAACGTTCGGTATGACTGCAATCGAGCTCGAGGGACTCACCAAGGACTACGGTGAGGTCGTCGCGAACGACTCCCTGGAGTTTTCCGTCGAGCGCGGCGAGATATTCGGCTTTCTCGGGCCGAACGGCGCGGGAAAGACGACGACGATTCGGATGCTTCTCGGATTCATCTCGCCGACGTCGGGGACGGCCCGCGTGCTCGACAAGGACGTTCGCGAGGAGCGCTCGCTGCTCGAGGCCAAGCGTCGCATCGGCTACCTCTCGGACGAGCCCGGATTCGACGAGCAGATGACCGGCACCGACATCCTCGACCTGCACGCCTCGATCAAGGGCGACAGCAGGCGCGCGGAACTGCTCGAGCTGTTCGATCCGCCCGTCGAGCGCCGAGTTCGGGAGTACTCGCAGGGAAACGCCCGAAAGCTCGGTATCGTGACGGCCTTTATGCACGATCCCGACCTGGTGATCTTAGACGAGCCGACCAACGGCCTGGACCCGCTGATGCGACAGCGCTTCGCCGACTTCCTCCGGGCCGAACGCCAACAGGGCGTGACGGTGTTTTTCTCCTCGCACAACCTGAGCGAGGTCCGTCGGCTCTGCGATCGGGTGGGAATCATCCGCGACGGGAAACTCGTCACCATCGAGCCCGTCGACGCGCTGTTGCGACGCAGCGGCAAGGTGATCCGGATCCGCAGCGCCGACCCGATTCCGACCGACGTCCTCGACCTCGAGGGCGTCCACGACCTCGAGACGAGCGTCTCCGACAGCCGCGAGGGGGTCGACCCCTCGACGGCGTTCACCGAGTGCCTCTTTACCTTTACCGGCGACATCAACGCCGTCCTCGAGCGACTCGGCGACTACGAGCTGATCGATCTCGCGATCGAGGAGGCGCCCCTCGAGGACGTCTTCATGCGGTTCTACGGCGGTGAGGGCGATGTTTGAGATTGCGCGTTACGAGGGGCGCAACCGGCTCAAGGGTAGCGTCTACCTCTCGGCCGGGATGGCGCTGCTGGCGGCGCTCGTTATCTGGGTCTACCCCTCCTTTAGCGACGCCCTCGGCGGGGACGAGCTGCTCGAGGCCTACCCCGAGGAGATGCTGCAGGTGTTTCGCATCGAGACGATGGCGTCGCTCGAGGGGTTTCTCGCCTTCGAACTCTACACGTTCGGCTGGATCATCCTGCTGGGACTGTACGTCGCCTACGCGACCGCGGGCGTGATCGCCGACGACGTCGACCGGGGCCGGATGGACACCCTGCTGGCGATGCCGATCTCCCGCGCCCGGCTCGTCGCCGAGAAGTTCGCCTCGATTTCGGTTCCGATCCTCGTCGTCAACCTCCTGACGCCGCCCGTCATCCTCCTCGGGAGCCGGCTGATCGACGAGCCGCTGTCGGTCGCCGATATCCTCGCGGTCCACCTGCTGTCGATCCCCTACCTCTTCGCCTGCGCCGGGATCGGGCTGCTCTGTTCGGTCGTCTTCGACCGGGTCGGGATCGCCCAGCGGGTCGCCCTGGGGGTTACGTTCGCGCTGTTTCTCGTCGAGTCGCTGCTGGTCGAAACCGACTACGAGGAACTCGGTGCGATCGCTCCGATGCGGTACTACGATCCGAACGAGATCCTGCTCGAGGGGACGTACGATCTCGTCGGGATCGTCGTCCTCGTGGTCATGACCCTCGCGCTGCTCGGCGTCAGCCAGCTGGTGTTCCGGCGCTCGGATATCTAACAGTCGATAGAAGCGCGATTTCGGTATTCAGAACATCGCATCAACTCACGTTCAGTATAGGCGGACTACGTATCACTTCGGTCCGCACCCCACCTGCGGTGGCGCGCGCTGTCGACCGTCCGAACGTAGCGAGGTGCGAGCTTGCGAGCACCTCGGAAAGCGAACGATGACCGAAGGGAACCGTGAGCACCAGTGAGGGCGGTCGACGACATTGTGCGAGGGATGAACGAACGACCGCAGGGAGTGAGTGAATCGGTTGGGGAGGGGGTGGCTATTCATTGTGTTCGTGTGAGCAGGACCTGCTACTCGTCAGTATTACTCCGAAAGCCCCTGGCCCGCTCGAGGGCTGCGGCTCGCTGTCGTTCGAAAGGCGCGAAGCGCCTTTTGTGAGTGAGCGAATCATCGATTCGCGATCTCCGCGAAACCGATGGTTTCGCTTGATGACGAGAGAGCTTCGCTCTCTCGAACCATGCTCCTCGGTCGCGTCGCTCCCTGCGGTGCTTGCGTCCCCTCACACCTCGAGCAACGGGAGAGCGAAGCTCTCCCAAGCATCGCGGATGCTTCGCGTCCGCTCAACGCGCCAGCCCCTTTCATACGGATTGCTGTAACGATTTACCGGCGCAACCGCCGCACGGGTCGCGGTTGCGCCGGTAATGACTTACAGTAAACCGTATCAGTCCCACCCGGCAGTGGCTGGTTGAACCTGCAGATACAACGCCGGACGGTCCATACGCACTCTTCGGAATCGACCGATCAAGATTCACGAAGTAGACCGAACACCGACAACAACTGAGCAGCAGAGGAGAGCGATCAGGCGTCTCGAGCGCCGGTCGCGGATCGGCTCCGCCAGATTCCGACGGCGAAGGCGACCAGCAGCGCGAGCGCGACGACGAGGTAGAGGTCGTCCAGCAGCGGGCTGTAGGTCATCACGGCCTGGCGGCCGAGGTAGGTGACGACAAGCGCCAGCACGGCCGAGACCGAGAGCAGCCCCAGCAGCGGGCCGTCGTCGAAGCGCCACCGGCCGACCAGGACGGCGACGATCACCGACGCCAGCAGGGCGAGGGTGACGCCGTACTGGAGCAACTGGACGGTCGGCGAGTAGCTCGAGACGAGGCCCAGCTCGGTCGGGCTGAGCGCGACGTGGGCGGGCAGGGCGAGGAGACCGAGCCCGAGCGCACCGGTAACGTGGCCGGCTCGCAGCGAGGCCGACCAGACGAGCGCCGTCGCGACGACGAACATCGTGAAGATCACCACTGCGGTCCAGAAGTGCAGCGAGAGGATGTCCATCGTGTACTGGGTGACGGTCTCCCGGCCCAGGATTACCTGGATCGGCGTCAGGACCATCCCGCCGACGACCAGCGCCGTGACGCGTTTGTCGATCGACGGCGAGCGCCAGGCCGCGACCGCCGAGCCGATGATCGCGAAGCCGGCGAACATCGCGACGAAGCGGTGGAACCACTCGTAGAAACTCGGCAGGTTCGCGGGCAGGAGGTTGTACGGACCGGCGTCACACTGGGGCCAGTTCGCCTCGCAGGCCAGTCCCGCACCGGTTGCCTTCGCCGCGACGCCGAGCAGGATCGTCGCCGCGACCAGCGCGAGCGTCGCCGCGAGCAGGTGGGGGAAGCCAACGCGAGCGATCAGCGGGCGGAGTCCGAGACCGGAGGTGTGGCTGTGAGTCGACACGGGCGTTCTGGCGGGGGTTAGGACCACCCGTACTTAGATTGCCCGAGTCGAGCCCGAGGCGGGGCGGATTCGCCACCTTCGCCGAACCCGAACCGAACCGGTTCGTCGGATTCAAGGCTCGCCCACACCAGCGCACGACATGGACAAACGCACCCGACTCGAGCGTCACCTCGAGGCCCGCGACCTCGACTCGATCTGGTTCGTCCGGCCGAACGCCTTCGCCTGGCTCACCGGGGGGAACAACGTCGTCGACCGCGAGGGCGACGCCGGCGTCGCGGCCGTCGGATACGACGGCGAGTTCCGCGTGCTGGCCGACAACATCGAGGCCGACCGCATCGCGGCCGAGGAGCTGCCCGACCTCGAGGACGTCTCGGTCGATCGGTTTCCCTGGTACGAGGCCTCGCTGGCCGAGGCGATCGCGGACCGAACCGAGGACGAACGCGCTGCGGCCGATATCGACGTCCCGAGACTCGAGGGCGTCGACCCGACCGAG
>NZ_JBLRWX010000044.1:0-28721 GCF_047921035.1 Natronococcus sp. | reverse complement strand
TCCAGATGAGCCTGTTCTACCTCGGCGGCTGGGAGGGACAGTGGCTCGCGCTGTTCGACTCGACGCTGATCTACGCCATCGTCTTCCTCGCGCTGGCGGCCTTCGGCGCCGGTCGGATCCTCGGACTGGACCGATCCCTCGAGCGGATCGAGGTCGGCGGCGAAGCGCTCGTCGAGCGCTTCCCGAAGCTCCGGTATCTGATGGGCTGAGGTCCGCTCGCTCACAGTACGCGCTCTTCTCCTTACGTTTCCAGTATTTCGACGAGGTTTCCCTCGGGATCCCGGAGGAAGCAGATCGACGTCCCGCTCGCGGTGGTCCGGGGCTCGCTGATCGTCGGCACCTCCTCGGGCAGGTCGGCGTAGAACGCCTCGAGGTCCGCGACCGCGAGCCCCACGTGGGTCGCGCCGGGCTCGTTGAGCCCCGGCGTCGGCCGGGGGTCGGCTTCGGGATCGTACTCGACGAGCTCGAGGCGGACGCCGTTCGCCTCGAGGTGGACGAAGTCGGCGCCCGCACCGTCGACGCCGACGGCGTCGGCGAAGGCCTCGCCCTCGACCGAAAACCGATCGAGGACGTCGAGTCCGAGTACGTCACGGTAGAACGGGAGCGTCTCCTCGAGGTCGTCGACGGTGACGCCGACGTGGTGTGCGCTGAGTTCCGTCATGGTGTCGTTCGTGCGATCGGGTCCCAAAAGCGCTTCCGTTCTCCGGTTCGGCCAGCGTTATGGTCCCCTACGACGATGTCGACCTATGACCCGCGTCGCGCTCATCGCCCACGACGAGAAGAAGACCGATCTCATCGAGTTCGCGCAGGCCCACGAGGCCCAGCTCCGGGAGTACGAGCTGATCGCAACCGGAACGACCGGGAAACGACTGATGGACGAAACCGACCTCGAGATCGAGCGCAAGGAGTCGGGCCCGCTCGGCGGGGACCTGATGATCGGTTCGGAGGTCGCCGAGGACCGCCTGGACGGGATCGTCTTCCTTCGGGATCCGTTGCGGGCCCAGCCCCACGAGCCCGATATCTCCGCGCTGCTTCGGATCTGTGACGTTCACGACACGGCGCTGGCGACGAACCTCGCCTCGGCGGAGTTCCTGATCGAGGGACTCGCGGACTGATACGGTTTCCTGTAAGTCATTACCGGCGCAACCGCCGTACGGGTCGCGGTTGCGCCGGTAAATCGTTACAGCAATCCGTATGAGGCGGTCTGCTGTTACGGGTTACGGCGAGCCAGTAGACTCGGGCCGGTCGTAGTCTCGAGGACGAGGTTGGCCCCGAGGAATCGCCGATCGGATCCGTTTTTCCTCCGGGAACGAAAACGTATTTACACCGAATGTACGAACCGCCGGATATGAGCCGGGACTACCGATGAGTCAAATCGCCCTCGCCGCCGATTTTGCGATCATCATCGTCGTGGCGACAGTTATCGGTATCCTCGTCAGGCAACTGGGACAGCCGACGATCATCGCCTACATCGCCGCGGGGGTCATCCTTGGCCCGGTCGCGTTCGACATCGTCACCGACGAAGGACTGGTCTATCTGATGTCCGAGCTGGGACTCGGGTTCCTGCTCTTTCTGCTCGGGATGAAGATGCGGTTTTCGGATATCAAAGAGATCCTTCGACCGGTGACGAACGTCGCCGTCGGCCAGACGGTGTTGCAGACGGCGCTCGCCTTCCTGGTCGCGCTGGCGCTCGGTTTCGGAACGATGGAGGTCCTCGTCATCTCGCTCGCGACGGTGTTCGGCGCGACGCCGATCATCGTCAAGGTCCTCTCCGACAAGGACGAGATCACCACGCTCCCCGGGAAGATCGACGTCGGCGTCCTCATCGTCCAGGACATCTACCTCGTCGTCGTCCTCGCGATGTTCAGCGCCGACTCGCTCGACAACGTGGGGGAGATCCTCCAGACGCTCGCGATCGTGTTCGCGATGATGGCCTTCATCGGAATCTTCTCGATCGCCTCCTCGAAGTACATCCTTCCACGGCTGTTCCGTCGCATCGCGGACAACAAGGACGTGTTCCTGATCGTCGCGATCGCCTGGGCGTTCCTGTTTATCGCCGCTGCGGGGAGCCAGTTCGACGGCGGCATCGAGATCGGCGCGTTCCTGGCCGGACTCAGCCTCGCACAGCTCCCCTACAGCAAGGAACTCGAGGACCGGATTACGCCGATCACCGACTTCTTCATCCTGGTGTTCTTCGCGAGCATCGGGCTCCAGATCGAGGGCGGCGCCGCGAGCCTCTTCGCCTACTGGCAGGAGGCGATCGTCGCCTCGATCGTCCTGATGGTCGGGAACTTCTGGATCATGTTCTACCTCATCGACCGGGAAGGGTTCGGCGTCGAGCCGACGTTTCTCGCCTCGATCAACATGGTGCAGGTCAGCGAGTTCTCGCTGATCGTCGGGGCATTGGCCCTCCAGCAGGGGTACATCGGTCCCGAAATCCTCGGCTATCTCACTCTGATGGCGCTGTTGACGATGACCGTCTCGACGTACATCGTCGCCAACAATCACGCGATCTACGGGCGGGTCGAGCCGTGGTTCCGCCGATTCGAGTCGGCCGACGACCGCGACGCGGAGATCGAGACCTACAGCGACCACGCCATCGCGATCGGCCGGGACGATATCACGGAGCGGATCCTGCCGCTGCTGGCGGAGCGCTACGACGACGTCGTCCTCATCGACCGCCGGGCCGGACACGTCGAGGACGACGCCGACGAACCGTACGACTACATCTTCGGGGACTTCCGCCACTCCGAGATCCGAACGGAGGCGAACCTCTCGGAGGCGAGTTTCGTGTTGAGTTCGAGCGTCGAACGCGAGGTCAACGAGGCGCTGCTCGAGGAGGTCGCCGACGACGCTGTCGTCTTCGTCGAGGCCGAGCGGATCGACGACGCCCGCGCGCTCTACGACCGCGACGCGACGTACGTCGTCATGAGTACGCACCTGACCGCGGAGATGCTCGCCGAGTACCTCGAACGGTACCTCGAGGATCGGTCGGCGTTCGACGAGACGGTCAACGACGACCTCGAGCGACTCAGGCGGCGCAGCCACGAGCCGGCTGACGAGATGATCGGCGACGGGGGTGAGACCGATGGTTGAGGCGCTGATCGTCGACCTCGGGATCATCTTCGTCGCCGCCGGCGCGCTGTTGTTCGTCGCCAACCAGTTCCGGCTCCCGACCATCCCGTTTTACCTCCTCGCCGGGCTCGCGGTCGGCTGGACCATCGGGCTCGACGAACTCCTCGTGCTGGCCCAGTGGGGGATCGCGTTCCTCGTGTTCGTCTTCGGGATCCGGCTCGACCTCGGCGACGTCCAGTCGGTGCTCAGGGACGGCGAGATCGCCGCGATCACCCAGCTGCTCGTCGTCGCGCCGATCGCGTTCGGCGCCGGTTACATTCTCGGCGACCTCTTCGGGTTCGCCGAACCGTTCAGAAACGCCGTCTACTTCAGCGCCGCCGTCACCCTGAGTTCGACGCTCGTCGGCGCCGGAATGCTCGAGATCGAGATCCGCGACAACCTCGTCCACGGTCGGCTCGCCTCGTCGATCCACTTCTTCGACGATCTGGTCGCGATCGCGCTCCTCTTGATCCTGAGCACGGAGGTGATAACCGCCGACGCCGTCTCCTCAAAGATCGGCTACGGCGTCGTGTTGATCGTCGCCGGACTGGTGATCTACCGCCACGGGTTCCCGCTGCTGGTCCGGGCCGCCGACGGCTCGGACGAACTCGTGTTGATGGGCAGCGTCTCGATCCTGGTCGCCTTCCTGGCGGCCGCCGAGTACGTCGGCATCTCGATCGTCGTCGGCGCCTTCGCCGCCGGAATCGCGATCAGAAACGACGGGACGCAGTCGCTGGCCGTCGGGAACGGGATCGACTCGATTAGGGACTTCTTCGTCACCATCTTCTTCGTCACCGTCGGCGCGCTGGTCTCGGTCCCGACCCTCGAGACGGCGACGATTGCGCTGGTGCTCGTGGCGCTGGTGGCGATCGTCAACCCGGTCGTCTTGCTGCTGGCGTTCGTCTACGAAGGGTACGACGTCCGAACGGCGTTTTTCGCCACGACCGGTCTCAACCAGGTCAGCGAGTTCTCGCTGGTTATCGCAATCCAGGCGTTTCTTATGGGGACGATCACCGAGGCGATGTTCGACGCGATCATCCTCGGTGCGGCGGTGACGATGCTGCTCACCGCCTTCGCCAGGCGCACCGAGGAGGAGATGTACTCCGCGGTGGTCTCGCAATTCTTCACCGAACAGCGAACGCGGAAGGTCGACCAGCATAGCCGGGTCGACGACGACCTCGCCGATCACGTCGTGATCGTCGGCTACGGTCGTCAGGGCCGCCGCCTCGTCGAGACGCTCGAGGACCTCGATCGGAGCTACGTCGTCGTCGAGAACGATCCCGCGCTGTACGACCGACTCGAGGCCGAGTGTCGCAACTACGTCTTCGGCGACGCGATGTCGACCTACCCGTGGCAGAAGGCGGGCCTCGAGGACGCCGCGCTCGTCGTCTCGACGGTCGACCACCGTCCCGTCTCGGAACACCTGCTCGAACTCGAGACCGACGCCGACGTCGTCCTTCGGTCCGACGACGCCGAACAGGCCGCGGAACTCGTCGAGGCCGGTGCGACGTACGTCACCGTCCCGGATATCCTGGCCGGCGAGCAGCTGATCGAGATCGTCGACGCGTTGCTCGAGGGCGAGATCGACGCGGAGACGCTCGCCACGGATCACCTCGAGCGACTGGCCGAACTCGAACGGTACGGGTTCACCGCCCAGCGCGAGCAGTACTGATTCCGCCGTGGTTCCGTGATCGGTGAGGAGGAGCTACCCGCTCAGAACGGACCGCCGAGGTACTCGTGGACCGCGAGAACGACTGCAAGGCCGAGGACGAGCAACGCTCCGGCGAGGGCGGCGGGGACGTCGATCACGTCGATCAGTCCGATCGCGCCCGCGATCGCAACGAGGACCGCCACGGTGTAGATGCTCAGGTTGCGGAGGAGACGGCCCGGCTCGGCTGATTCGAACATCGGTATCGGGATCGTAGCGAGGGCAGCGCCAAAACAGTTGTGTGCCTCTCTCGCCGGGAGTCCGTATCGAAACCGGACGGCCTCTCGGAGCTCCGCTAGCGGAGCGGCTTGAACACGGGGTCAGCGCGACTCTCCAGTTCGGCTCGCTGCTGGTCCCGAAGCTCCGCCGACGTTAGCTCGTCGTCGAACAGCGCCCGGAGCTGCTGGACGAGTCGCTGGCCGGCGAGCAGCTCCGAGTGGCTGACGTACAGCGCTCCCGCGTCGAGCAGTTCCAGCGCGGTCTCCCGGTCGCCCGATCGAAGGGTGAGGTCGGCCTCGAACTCGAGCGAGAGGATCCGCCTGGAGACGAGTTCGGACTTTACCGTCGAAACCACGATCCGTGCGTCCTCGACGTTCGCTTTCTCCCAGGTGTACCGTTCCATCGCGTCGCCGAAGACGTAGGCGTCGCACTCGGCGGTAACTACGTCCCTGCGGGACGGGTCGTTCTCGATGACGACGTACGGCTGGTCGAGTTCCTCGAGGGTTTCGACCAGTCGCTGTCCCTGACGGCCGTAGCCGACGATCACGACGTGATCGGAGCGGTCGGTCGGAACCGAACTCCAGTCGTCGATCTTCTCGTGTCTGTCGCCGAGGACGCCGCGGTCGGCCAGCGTCCTGTAGATCTCCTCGTCGTAGCGCTGGGTGAGACTCGAGGTCACCATCGTTACCGCCGCGGCGAAGATGATCGCGTCGAACACCGACTGGCTCAGAAGGCCGAGCACCAGCGCCTCGATCGCGATGATCAGCGCGAACTCGCTTACTTGGTCGGTGTTGAGGCTGGTCAGCGTGGCCGTCCGCGGCTCGTACCCCTGGTAGATCAGGATCGCCGTGGTAACTGCCGGCTTCACCACCACGGTCAGGCCGACGAGGACGCCCGCGAGCAGGAGCTTCTCGAGGGACGCGGTCCACCCGAGTTCGACGAACGGCAGGACGACCAGCGCGCCGATCGTGACGAAGAAGATGGCGACGAAGAAGTCCTTGATCGACTCGAGGCCGTTGAACAGGCCCAGATAGTCGACGGGGTCGTGACGGACCGCGAGTCCGGCGGCGAACGCGCCGACGACGATCGAGATGCCGACGTACTCGGCCACGCCGACGAACGCGACCAGTAGCGAGACGACTGCAAGGATCATGAGCTCGTCGGAGTCGCCGGCGAACTCGCCGACCGGGTCGAACAGGTACTGGTTGACGACGACGGCGGCGACGAGCAACGCGACGCCGTAGCCGACGGCCGCCGCGACCGGCTCGGCTGCGAGCGTCGCGGCACTCAACACGAGCACGAACAGGATCGCGAGCAGGTCCTGCACGAAGTGTAGCGATCGGGCGAGCCGGCCGCGAACGAGGTTCGTATCGTACTCCCGTTGCAACAGCGCGGTCCCGACGATCGTCGATGACAGCGCCGCCGCAGCGCCGAGGTAGATCGCGTCCCCGGGCGGGACGCCGAGCGCGACGCCGAGCCCGAACCCGAGCGAACCGACGACGAGAATCTGTCCGACGGCGGCCAGCTCGCTGTCGACCAGCACCGTCCGCACGGCCGAGAAGTTGATCTCGACCCCGAACGAGAACACGAGCAACGCGATCCCGTACTGGGCGAGCTCGAGCGTGAGCTCCGGTTCGACGAAGAAGCCGACGACGATCCCCGCGAGGACGAGGAACGGGACGGTCGGGAGATCGAACCGGTTGGCCGCCAGGAGGAACGGGCCCGTGACGATGAAGATGATCGAGAGCGCGGTGAGCAGATCAGTCATCCAGTTCACCCCCGAGCTGTTCGGCGGTGGTCGGGAACGGCTCCGAACTCGCCAGCAGTTCGGCGTCCGCGTCGAACGCGTCCTCGAGAACCGGCTCCTCCTCGAGGTACGCCCGGAGGTACTCCGCGAGCCTGTCGGCGGCGAAGTACGGCGGGACGACGACGCAGTGGGCGCCCCTGTCGTAGAGGTCGCGTGCGTCCTCGAGCCGTTCGGCCTCGACGAAGACGACGGCGTCGTCCGCGACCTCCCTGAGCAGCGCCTTGTTGATCTCCGGCTGGACCGACGACGAGAGGGCGAAGTCGGCCTTTTTCACGGCCGCGTCCTTCCGGATCGTGGCGTTCCGGAAGTCTCCGTAGATCGCGTCGTACCCCTCCTCCTCGAGCGCCTCGATGTGCTCGACCGTTCGGTCGACGACGACGACGTCGTCGTAGCGGTCCGCGAGCACCGGGAGGGCGTTGCGGGTCACCTCGTCGTAGCCGATGACGACCGCGTGATCGCGGTACTCCCGTTTCTCGCCCTCGAACGCGCCGTCGCCGGTCCACCTCGAGAGCGTCGGTTCGAAGCGCTCGAACAGCGGGTGGCTGAACTCGATGAAGTAGACCGAGACGGCCATCGTGAAGATCGCGAGCAGGGTCATGAAGCCGAGCACCTCCGCCTCGATGAAGCCGCCCTCGAACGCGACGGCGGCGACGATGATTCCGAACTCGCTGACCTGGATCATGTTGATACTCCCGAGAAACGTCGTTTCCGTGCCAAAGCCCTGCCAGTCGAGCAGGTAGAAGAAGACCGCGAACTTGATCGGCATCAACACCAGCGCGGCGACGATCGCCTCCTGTGCGTAAAACAGAAGCTGGCTCGCCTGGAGGTCGAGTGCGACCGAAACGAAAAACACCATGACGAACAGGTCGGTCAACGGGTTGATTCGATCCTGCAGCTCCTTGCTGTAGGGGAGCTGTGCGATGGCCAGTCCGGCCATGAACGCGCCCATCTCGATCGAGAGGTACGCCTCGATCCCCAGCGGGGCCAGAAAGAGGTTGATGTTGTCGGAGACGAACACGAACAGGAACGCCCAGGAGATCGCCAGCAGGAAGAACACCTCCTTGTTGTCGGCGACTCGGCGGAAGACGACCGGTAGCACCGTCTGGGACGCGCCGACCGCGGCGACGGTGACGAGCGCGACGAGGACGAGCACGACGGCCAGAGTCGTCGCGACCTCGGCGAGACCGTCGGGTCGCCCGGCCGCGAGCACCGCGAGGATGATGACCACGACGACGTCCTGGACGAGCAGGACGCCGACGTCGAGCTTGCCGTGCAGCGAGGTCGCCTCGTCTTTGTCCGTGAGCATCTTGATGACGACCGCGGTGGAGCTGTACATCACCGCGAGCCCGATCAGCAGCGACTCGAGCGCGGAGAAACCGAGCGCCAGCGAGACCCCCATCCCCGCGAGGAAGACCGCCACCATCTGGGGGATCGAGATCTTGACGATCGGCGCGAGGACGTATCGGATCTCCTCGAGTCGCATCTTGATCCCGAGCAGAAAGAGCAGAAAGGCGAGCCCGAGTTCGGAGAGCAGATCCGTGAGGTCGCCGACCTCGACGACGCCGAGGACGGCGGGGCCCAGCACGACGCCCGCCAGGATGTAGGCGATGATCGTCGGCTGGCCCGTTCGCTTCGCGAGGAAGCCGGCAACCGTTGCACCCAGTACGATAATCGCGAGATCGACGGTGAGGGCTACCTCAGAGACCATTCGACCGAGCGTTTGAGTCGAACCGGAATGAGAGTACCGGAACCGGTTTCCATGGATCGCGTCGATACGCAAAGCCAGACCCACCGAGCGGACGGTGCTCGATCGGCGTCGGATCGCCCTCGCTGGCGAGGCCGAAACGGTCGACGAACAGTACCGTAACCGGATCGACACGTCTCCGGTGATTTAATAACGGCGACGACAGCCACTGACGTATGCCGATTACCGAAAGCGACCTTCCCGGCGTCGGAAAGAAGTTCGAGATCGATCTCGACGACGGTCGGATTCTCGTTATCGTTATCCACAACACCGGTCAACGCGACGTCTTCGTGAAACCCGACGAGGACGCCGATTCCGAGAAGCTGGTCGAACTCTCCGATCAGCTCGCTCGAACCGTCGGCACCATCCTCGAGGGAGCGTACTTCCAGCCGGTCAAGACGGAGGACAAGGAGACGGTGCTCGGCGACGGCACCAGTATCGAGTGGTTCGACGTCCCGACAGGCTCACTGCTCTCCGGCGAGTCGATCGCCGACCTCCTCGAGGACGATCGGATCGACGTCGCAGTCGTCGCGGTACAACGCGGCGACGACGTCATCCCCGCGTCGACGGCCACGAAACGGATCGAGGACGGCGATACGATCGTCGCGGTCGGCGAAACGACCGCACTCGACCGGTTCGAATCGATGCTCGAAGCTACCGACGGGGCCGCCTGAGAGATGCCTGGATCGAGACCGGTAGGAGACGAAACGCGAGGAGGGGAAAGAACCGATGGCAGTTGAATCGACCGCCCTGATCGACGTCGGCGTCCTGTTCGCTGCCGTCGCGCTGGCCGGTCTGCTGGCAAACCGGATCGGGCAGTCGGTGATCCCCTTCTACATCGTCATCGGGATGGCGCTGAGCCCGTACGTGCTCGGCCGGATCGACTTCCCCGCGCTACTTGGGACCGATCTGGCGCCCCACGGCGCGGAGCTCGCCTTGGTCGAGACCGACTTCATCCACCTCGGGGCCGAACTCGGGATCGTCCTGCTGTTGTTCTTCCTGGGGCTCGAGTTCAACCTCGATCGGCTGATCGCCGCCAAAGAGCGGATCGGAAAGGCCGGCACCTGGGATCTCCTCATCAACTTCGGGATCGGACTCGCGCTCGGGTACGCGATCTTCGGTTCGTTCCTTCCCGCGTTCCTCACCGCCGGCGTCGTCTACATCTCCTCGAGTGCGATCATCACGAAGTCGTTGATCGATCTCGGCTGGATCGCCAACGACGAGGCCGATCCGATGCTCGGGACGCTGGTCTACGAGGACCTCTTCATCGCCGTCTACCTGGCGATCGCCTCCGCGCTCGTTCTCGGCGGCGGGGACGTCGTCGAGGCCGCCGGCCAGATCGGGATCGCGATCGCCTTCATTCTCATCCTGCTCCTGCTCGTCTATCTGGGGACCGCCTGGTTCCAGCGCAGCCTCGAGATCGATTCCCACGAGTTCGTCGTCCTCCGGGCGCTCGGGATCACCGTCCTGATCTCGGGCGCCGCGCTCGCGCTCGGGGTCAGCGAAGCCGTCGCCGCCTTCTTCGTCGGGATGGCCTTCTCCTCGACCGGGCACGTCCACGAGCTCGAGAATCTCCTCGAGCCGCTCCGGGACACGTTCGCGGCGATCTTTTTCTTCTGGATCGGTTTGATTACGGATCCGACACTGTTCCTCGACGTCCTTGGGCTGATCGCGATCGCGGTCCTGTTGACGGCACCTTCGAAACTTCTCAGCGGCTACATCGGCGGTCGAGTCTACGACCTCGACGAGCGACGTTCGCTCCGGGTCGGGCTCGGAATGACGACTCGCGGGGAGTTCTCCCTGATCATCGCGAGCATCGCGCTCGCCGGTGCGGGCGTCGGACTCGCCCAGGGGACCGCCGAGACGATCTATGCCTTCGCCGTCGGCTACGTTCTGTTCATGAGTATTCTGGGAACGACGCTCATGCAGTACGCGACCCGGATCGAGGACGCCGTCGTACCCCAGCTCGAGACCCGCTCGGAGGCCGCCTCACAGCCGAGCGGCGACTGACTGCGGACGCCTCAGCGCGGAAACAATAGGTTCAAACGGGTTCGCTCCTTTCCTGCGACCATGTTACAGGCGGTCGTCTTCGACCTCGATTACACGCTCGCGGTTCCCCAGCGGGATCGGACGACGATCCTCGAGGCGGCGACCGACGCCGCCGGCGCGCCCGACCTGTCGCGAGCCGACTACCTCGAGGCCCACCGCCGGAATCTCACGCAGGAAACTCGGGAGCCGATCTTCACCGAGCTACTCGAGGGGCGGGAGACCGAGGCCGAGCCGGCCGAGGTCGCCGCGGCCTACCGCGACGAGATTGCCGCCGACCTCGAGGCGCTGCCGGGCGTCGAGTCCATGCTCGCGGCGCTTGGCGATCGCTACCGGATCGGGCTACTGACGAACGGTCCCGTCCGCGCCCAGCGGGACAAACTCGAGACGCTGGGCTGGGAGGACGCCTTCGACGCGGCACTCGTCACGGGTGAACTCGAGGCGGGCAAACCCGATCCTCGCGCGTTCGAAGCGATCGCGGGCGAACTCGGCGTCGACCCCGAAGAGGCGGTGTACGTCGGCGACGAAGTCGAGGCCGACATCGAGGGCGCGACCGGCGCCGGGATGACCGCGATCCAGATCCTGCTCGAGGACGGTCCCGATCCCGACCCGCGTGCGGTCGCCCACGTCGAACAGGACGTCGTCGCGACGGCGGTCCCCGAGGCGGTCGCCGCGCTCGAGGAGACGGACTCGGCGGTCGGATCGTAAGGCCGGAGAATCAGTCCGCGCCGACGACGGCGTCGACGACGTCGGTCGCTCGTTTTACCGCGGCGCCGCTCTCGACGAACACCAGCGTCTTCGGCGGTTTCGACGCTTTCGGCCGAACGCGAAGCTCGAGTTCCGTCGCCGTCTCGGCCGCGAGTTCCCGCCCGCGCTCGAACTCGAGGCGGAGCCGATCCGGGTGGACGAACGCCCGGGCGAGTCGGTCGTCGCCCACCTCGACATCGTACGCCCGCGCGCCGTCGGCCGACGGCTCGACGTCCCGGTCGGCGTTTGCGACCGAGACCGCCTCGAGCGCCCCGTCTTCACGCCCGTCGAGCTCCGAGGCGAGCAGTTCGGCGATCCGTCGGCCGTCGGTGGTCCGTTCTTCGACCATGCTCGAGGTCGGTCGTCGGCCGCCTAACGCTCTTCGATCAGCGCCGAGCGAGCGACCGGGACGAGATCCGAGACGTCGATCCCCCGTCGGCGGGCGTAGACGACGGCTGCGGCCTCGATCGTCACCCCCAGCTCCCCCTGGAGGCTATTTATCGCGCCGACTGCCTCGTGTTTCTCGACGCCGTCGGCCACGAGTCCGTCGAGAACCCGTTCGAACGCCGACCGCTCCTGGAGCAGGTCCTCGTCGGGGACGAACTCCTCGGGGATCGTCACCTCGCCGGGATCGAACGTCGCGACGAGGGCGCCGTCCTCGCGGGCGAGCAGCCCCTCCTGGGTCGCGACGTCGATCAGTCGCTTGGCCTGATCGGGCGAGAACCAGTCGCGATCCAGCGAGAGCGCGACGACGACGGCGTTTTCCTGCAGGCGGTCGGTTCCGTGCTGGATGAAGGGGGCCGCGACGGCGACGCGAAGACTCATCGAGGACGACTCTCTCGAGGGACGGAAAAACGGTGGCGGTTCCGACCGCCCTCATACTGTCTGCTGTACGTCATTTCCGGTGGGACCGCGACCGTCCTGCAGTCCCACCGGGAACTCGGTACAGCAAACCGTATCAGTCGGAGGCCCGCCCCCCGCCGTTGCGGTCGGCACGCGAGGGCGGCGGAAACTCGGCCGGAGCGGTCGCCTCCGGCGGCTCGGGGAGGACGCAGCGATCCGGCTCCCGGTTGACGTGCTGGTACTTGGCCGGCGCGTTCGCGAGCGGGTGGGCGGGGTTCTGGTCGCTGTCGATCCGGGCGGCGCGGATCTCCGCGAACCCGTTGAGTCGGGCCTGGATCCCCCGCCAGTGATACTGGGTCGCCGCCGGTACCGAGATCGGCTGTGGCGGCTTCCGGTCGGGGTGACCGGTCGCGAGGACGGCGTTGTTGACGTTGCTGGCGAGCGCGTCGTGATCGACGAGAACGCCGACCCGGGCGTTCGTCGGAGCTCGAGCGGCCAGCACGTCGAGACCGAGATGCAGCGCTCGGTACTCGGCGACGTTGTTGTCCGGCGGCGCGTCCGCGGTCGCGATCCGAGCGACGCGGGTGCCGTCGCGCGTTTCGATGACGGCGCCCAGACCACCGCCCGATTCGCGGAACGACCCGTCGGTGGCGACGTAGAAGTCGCGATGATGGGTTCGCGGAGGGTGGGCGATGTGGGGCGTGGGCGACTCGTCGAACAGGTCCCGCAGGGCAGACCGGCCGTGAGCGGCCATACACGGTGTAGGTTATCTAGCGCACTTAAACTTGTGGCCGGTGTCAGCCGGAGAGAGCGCCCGATCGTCTTCGAACTCGAGTTTAGTTGTAGATAGTTGTACAGCACCGGCGATCGGTGTCGATACCTGAACTGATCTGGCACAAAACCGCGCGACAAACAACCAACCTTTATATTGCATACCTCTATTTCATAGGGTATGAAGGGTGCTGACAACCTGAGTGCCGGCCGGCGATCCGTACTGAAAGCCACCGGAATCATCGGTACGACGGCCGGTCTGGGTGCCATCGCGGGCTGTCTCGACGATCCGACGGAGGGCGAGAACGGCGACGCCGACGAGATCGTGATCACGCAGGGGGAGATCATCGAGAACCCCGACCCCAACGACCACATTACGGGGCCGTACTTCAACGTCCTCGACCCGGTCTACGAGCCGCTGTTCAACGTAACGCCCGACTTCGAGTTCGAACCCCGGATCGTCGAGGAGTGGGAGGACACCGACGACGGCGCCGAACTCACGCTGCGCGACGACGTCGTCTTCCACAACGGCGACGAGATGACCGCCGAGGACGTCGCCTACACGTTCAACCGGATGATCGATCCCGAGGAGGGTATCGAGAGCGACCAGGCCGCCGGGTTGGGCGCGATCGACAACGCCGAGGCGCTCGACGAGACGACCGTGCTCTTAGAGCACGAGGTCGCGCCGTCGCTCGCGGAGTTCGAGTACGCCAACTACGGCCGCGTCGTCAACCAGGAGTGGATCGAGGAGCAGGAACAGCCGGTCGCCGGGGACGACGCCGACGCGTTCAACGGCACCGGTCCCTACGAGGTCGTCGAGTACGAACCCGACGTCCAGGTCGTCCTCGAGCCGTTCGACGACTACTGGGGCGACGAGGCGACCCTCGAGCGGGTCGTCTTCAACCAGGACGGCGAGTCGAGCGGTCGCGCGAACGCGCTCGAAACCGGCGAGAGCGACATCGTCGACAACATCATCCCCGAAGACGTGCCGGACATCGACGACGCCGACGGCGTCGAGATCCGCGAGGAGACCAGCCTCCGGAACGTCTTCCTCGTAATGAAATCGGGCGTCGAACCGTTCGACAGCGTTGAGTTCCGCCAGGCGATGAACTACGCCGTCGACAACGAGGGAATCATCGCAGACGCGTTGGGCGGCTACGGCGAAGCGATGACCCAGCCGATTCCGGACGGCGTCTTCGGTCACAACCCCGACCTCGAGCCCTACGAGCAGGACTTAGAGCGGGCCGAGGAACTCGTCGAGGAGAGCGGCTACGCGGGCGAGGAGATCACGCTGTACTCCCCCGAGGGCCGATACTTGAACGACGCCGACGTCGCCCAGATGGCGGCCGACCAGATCGATCGGCTCGACAACGTCGACTGTACCTTCGACACCGTGCCGTTCCCGGACATCTCCGACGCGAACAGCGCGGGATTCGACGACGAGGAGATGCCCTTCTTCCTCATCGGCTGGGGCGTCATCACCGGCGACGCCGACTACGGGCTCGCCCCGTTCTTCGTCGAGGAGGCGGCGCTGGAGACGCTGCGCAACGAGGAAATCTCCGAGGCGATCCTCGAGAGCCAGACCATCGAGGACGAGGACGAGCGTGAACAACAGCTCCAGGATATCAACGAGGAACTCAGGGAGGAGGCGCCGTGGGTGTTCCTCCACTCCCAGGACAGCGTCTACGGGGTCCGGGACGACCTCGAGTGGGAGCCACGAACCGACGAGAGCATCTATCTCTGGGAGATCAATAGCTAGGACCGCAGCCGGGACGGTGACAATCGTTTCAGATCGCCGTTTCGGAAGAACCACATAGTTCCGGCAAAAATTCGAGCATCGAGACGTCTGACGGCGTTCGATCGACACACCAATGGCTTTTGGAAAATTCTTGCTCAAGCGTTCCTTGCAGGGGATCCTCGTCGTCTGGGGGGTCGTGACGGTCCTGTTCGGGCTCCGGGCGATCACGCCCGGCGACCCGGTCAACCTGATCGTCGACCCGGCCGTCGACCAGGCAACCCGTGAACGGATCCGAGCGGAACTCGGACTGGATCAACCGATCTACGTACAGTACGTCGAGTATCTCGGGGATCTTCTCGTCGGCGATCTGGGCTACTCGTATCAGTCGAGTCGACCGGTCGTAACGATGGTTCTCGAGCGCGTTCCCGCGACACTGGAACTCGCGATCGCGGCGACGATCGTCGCCGTCGTGATCGCGATTCCGCTGGGCGTCATCAGCGGCACACGACGCAACGAGCCGGCCGACTACGGGGCGACGTCGTTCTCGCTGGTGGGGATCAGCACGCCGAACTTCTGGCTCGGGATCATGCTCATCCTGCTGCTTGCCGTCCAGTTCGATCTGTTCCCGACGGGACGGCGGCCGGTCGCCTTCCACGACGCGCTGTGGATGTTCCTGACGACGTTTTACGTCGGCGACCTGCTCACCTGGCTGCATCACATCATCCTGCCGGCAGTCACGCTGGGGACCTACTTCACGGCGCTCATTACTCGACTGACCAGAAGCGGAATGCTCGACGAGTACGGGAAACCCTACGTGACCGCAACCGAGGCGAAGGGGATCCCGGAGACGCTGGTCCGGTACAAACACGTCCTCCGGAACACGATGATCCCGATCATCACCGTCCTCGGCCTCCAGCTCGGGACGCTGATCGGCGGCGCGGTCGTCACGGAGACGGTCTTCTCCTGGCCCGGGCTCGGACTCCGGCTCATCGCCGCGATCCACAACCTGGACTGGCCGCTCATCCAGGGCATCATCATCTTCATCGGCATCAGTTACGTGATCATCAACATCGGCGTCGACGCGATCTACGCGAAGCTCAACCCGCGGGTGCTAGACGAATGATCTCCGATCGAATCAAATCTAATCTCAGACAGGAGTTTCGCTCGAGCCTGCTGCCGAAAGTCGGGCTCGTGATCCTGATCGTGATCGTCTTTATGGCGCTGTTCGCGCCCGTCCTCGCGACCCACAACCCGAACACGACGGGACACTTCGACGACGGGAACGCCTACCCGCCGATGGGGATCAGCTACGACTCCTACGAGGTCGTCGACGGCGAACGGGAACCCTACGCCGTCGAGTACTCGAGCGAGCACTACCTCGGGACGAACAACGTCGGGCAGGACGTCTTCTCGAGACTGTTATACGGCGCCCGCACCTCGCTGCTCGTCGGCGTGCTCGGGACGGGTCTCGCCGTCCTGATGGGGGTTCCGTTCGGCCTGGTATCGGGCTACTACGGCGGTCGCGTCGACGACGCGATGATGCGGGTCGCGGACGTGATGCTCGCGTTCCCCTCGCTCGTGCTGGCGCTCGCGCTGATCGGGGTCTTCGGCTCGATGGCGATCCCCGTCCCCGATCCGCTCGTCGCGGCCGGCTTCGCCGAGGGGATGCCGTCGGCCACAACGTTGCCCGGTACGGTGACCCTGGTCGTGGGGCTCGTCACCTGGGTCTGGTTCGCCCGGGTCGCCCGCGGCGAGGCGATGGCGATCCGCAACGAGGAGTACGTCAAGGCCGCTCGCAGCCTCGGCGCGAGCAACGCGACGATCCTGCTCAAACACGTGCTGCCGAACAGCCTGACGCCGGTGATCGTGCTCGCGACGATCCAGGTCGCCGCAATCATCCTCCTCGAAAGTTCGCTGTCGTATCTTGGCTTCTCGGGGACGACCCTCTCGTGGGGGTACGAGATCCAGCAGGGCCAGGACTACCTCCGGACGGCCTGGTGGGTCTCGACGGTTCCCGGGATCGGAATCGTGCTGTCGGTGATCAGTATCAACCTCCTCGGTGACTGGCTCCGGGACTCGCTGGATCCCAACATCGAGGGCGAAGGAGGGGGTGCCTAACATGACAGAGGATATTCTCCGCGTAAACGGACTGTCGACGCGATTCTTCACGGAACAGGGACAGGTAAACGCGGTCTCGGATCTCGACCTGCGGATCGAACGGGGCGAGGTGTTCGGGATCGTCGGCGAGAGCGGCTCCGGGAAGAGCGTCACCGCCCGGTCGGTCATCGACCTGATCGAGTCGCCCGGGGAGATCACCGACGGCGAGATCTGGTTCAACGAGCCCGACCTCGCCGACGCGGTCGCCGACGATCACCCCGAGGCCGTCGACGGCTCGTTCGTGAACTTACTCGAGGTCCCCGAGGGAGTGCGGCGCTCGCTCCGCGGGACGTCGTTCAGCATGATCTTCCAGGACCCCGAAAGCAGCTTCAACCCGAGTCTCACCGTCGGCGAACAGATCGCCGAGGCCGTCGAGGTCCAGCAACGAGCGAGCGCCAACCCGCGATCGACGCGAGCGAAGACCCAGGGGTACTCGCTGGGAACGCTGATGCTGTCGACCGTGCTCCCCTCGAGAAAGTACGTCAGCGAGGCCAGCCGCGAGCGCGCGATCGAACTGCTCGAGCTGGTCGGCATTCCCGACCCCGTCGAGCGGGCCGACGAGTACCCTCACGAGTACTCCGGGGGGATGCTCCAGCGGGCGATGATCGCCCAGGCACTGGCCGGCGAACCCGACGTGCTGGTCGCCGACGAGCCGACGACGGCCCTGGACGTGACGATCCAGGCGCAGGTGCTCGACCTGCTCGACGACCTCCAGGCGGAGACCGGTATGACGATCCTGCTGATCACGCACAACCTGGGCGTCGTCGCCCGGATGTGCGACCGTGTCGGCGTGATGTACGCCGGTGAGATCGTCGAGCGGGGCACGCTCGAGGACGTCTTCGACGACCACGTCCACCCCTACACCGAGGGGCTGCTGGGGTCGATTCCGGATCTGGAGGGGGCGGGCGGCCGGCTCGAGCCGATTCCGGGCAACGTGCCGAGCCTGCTCGACCACGAGATGCCCGATCGGTGTTACTTCGCGGATCGGTGTCCGAAGGCGATGGAGGACTGTCTCTCTCACCCGCCGGAGTACGACGGCGCCGGAAGCGCGGAACACGAGGTGCGCTGCGTCCTCGCGACCCAGGAGTACAGGGAGGCGCGCGCGCTGCCGGCGGACTACTTCGGGAAGGACGACCGGACGGCGGCCGACAAACACGCCGATCCCGACGGTTTCGAGGACGACGTCCAGCCCGAACGGGTCGAGTCGACCGCCGAGGGACCGGGAGGTGAGCGGCGATGAGCGCCGACGACCCCCTCGTCCGAGTCGACGGGCTCCAGAAGTACTTCTGGGAGAACGACTCGCTTCTCGACCGACTGGTCGGCGACGAGCCGGTCCCCGTTCGAGCCGTCGACGGCGTGAGTTTTGACATTCAGCCCGGCGAAACCCTCGGACTCGTCGGGGAGTCCGGCTGCGGGAAATCGACGACGGGCGAGACCGTCCTTCGCCTCCAGGAGCCGACCGACGGCGACGTCGCCTTCGCCGGCGAGAGCGTCTACGGCCTCGAGGGCGATGCCCTGACCGAGTTCCGACGGAACGCCCAGGTCGTCTTTCAGGACCCGTTCTCGAGTCTCGACCCCCGGATGACGATCGGCGGGATCGTCACCCAGCCCCTCGAGATCCACGACTGGCCCTGGACCGACGACGAGGTCGAAACCCGAGCCGAGTTGCGGACCGACGGCATCTCGTCGGATATCGTCTCGGTGACCGTCGACGACGACGTCGACAAGCTGGTTACGCCCGTCGACGGCGTCGCCACGGTCCACGTCACCGTCCGCTCGAGGGACGTCGCCGGCGACGTCGATCCCGACGAACGGGGCGTCGCCGAGGCCGAGGGCGTCGTCGCGGAGGTCGCCGAGGACCTCTCGATCGCGGTCGAGCGCGGCGACGGGATCGAGGTGCGCGTCTCGGTCGACCGGTCGACGAAACAGCTCCGGCTCGACCGCGCGCGGGATCTGCTCGAGCGGGTCGGCCTCTCGGTCGACCAACTCGATCGCTACCCCCACGAGTTCTCCGGCGGCCAGCGCCAGCGCATCGGCATCGCCCGAGCGCTCGCGCTCGAGCCGGAGTTCATGGTGCTCGACGAGCCGACGTCGGCGCTCGACGTCTCGGTCCAGGCGCAGGTTCTGAACCTGCTCGACGACCTGCAGACGGAGTTCGACCTCACCTACCTGCTGATCAGCCACGACCTCTCGGTGATCCGCCACGTCTGCGACCGCGTCGCGGTGATGTACCTCGGCGAGATCGTCGAGATCGGGCCCGTCGACGAGCTGTTCGAGGACCCGAAACACCCCTACACGCAGGCGTTACTCGACAGCGTCCCCCGGGCCTCGACCGACGAGCGCGACCGCGAGCGCGAAACCCTCTCGGGGGACGTCCCCTCGCCGCGAGATCCGCCCAGCGGCTGCCGGTTCCGAACCCGCTGTCCGAAGGTGATCCCGCCTGCGGACCTCGAGGTCGACCAGGAGACCTTCCGCGAACTCATGACGCTTCGCGAGCGCGTGGAGGATCGCGACGTCTCCCTCGAGACCGTCGGCGACGACGAGGAGTTCGACCCCGAGAACGAGGACGACGTCGATGCGTTCGTCGCGGCGCTGAAGGATCGGTTGCTCGAGACGACGCTCTCGCCGCGACACGACGCGATCGTCGAGGACGCGCTGGCGTCGGTCGCGGCGGGCGAGTGGGATGCGGCCGCCGAGGCGCTCCGCGAGGAATACGAGAGCGTCTGCGAGCGGCGGAATCCCGAACTGGGTTCCGACGCCCACCCGGTCGCCTGTCACCTCTACGACGAGCCGGTCGATCGACCCGAGGAACGGGCACCGAACCGGTAACCAAAACCGGGTCACACCTTCCAAAACGGACAGTTCTTGCGAGAGAACCCCATACACGACCCAAACCGTTTTGGCAGCAGGTGTAATTACAAACGGTGGCTTCCCTCAACTATGACTCAGACGACGCCGTCCCGTATGGAAGCTGCCTGTTCGCTGTTAGCCGAGTCCGAGCGGCGGTATCTCCTCTACCAGCTTGCAGAGACGCGACGCGGCAACCTCGAGGACATCGTCTCCGAGATCGCCGCCTGGGAACTCGAGGAGGCGGACGCGGCCGATTCGGAGTACAGACAGCAGGTGTACGTCTCGCTGATCCACAACCACCTGCCGCGACTGGCCGATTACGACATCGTCGACTACGACCTTCGCAGCGGCGACATCGTCCTGGCGGAGGGGTTCGACGACATCCGCCCGCTGCTCGAGCAGTTCAAACAGACCGAGTCGGAGCCGGAGATCCGCGAGACGCCCCTGCCGTAGATTCGAAACGCATAGCACGTCGCCCGCGAAAGGGCGACCGTGAGCCGCTATCGGAACCTCGCTCTCTTCCTGGTGCTCGCAGCCGCCTGGGGCAGTTCGTTCGTCGCGATCAGCGCGGGGCTCGAGCACTTTCCCCCGGTGCTGTTCGCGGCGCTTCGCTACGACATCGCGGGCGTCGTGATGCTCGGCTACGCGATCTACGCCGTCGATCGCTGGCGCCCCGCCGGGCGCGAGGAGTGGGCGACGGTCGCCGTCGGGGCAGCGCTGTTGATCGGCGCCTACCACGTCTTCCTGTTCGTCGGCCAGCAGCACACGACCGCCGCGGCTGCCGCGGTGCTGGTGAGTCTCTCGCCCGTGTTGACGACCGGGTTCGCGCGAGCGCTCGTTCCCTCCGATGCGCTGTCGCCCATCGGCGTCGCCGGCGTCTGCGTCGGGCTCGTCGGGGTCGGCGTCGTCGTCCAGCCCGACCCGTCGAACCTGTTCGCGACGGACGCCGTCGCGAAGCTGCTGGTCTTCTGTGCGGCCGCCGCGTTCGCGCTCGGCAGCGTCCTCACGAGGCGGATCGACGCCGACCTGCCGATCGAGACGATGGAGGCGTGGTCGATGCTCGGCGGGGCCGCCCTGATGCACGTCGTGAGCCTCGGCCTCCGCGAACCGATCGAGCCGGCCGCCTGGATCGGTCTCGAGGCGATCGGCGCCCTCGCGTACCTCTCGCTGATCGCGAGCGCGCTCGGCTTTCTGCTGTACTTCGATCTGCTCGAGCGACTCGGCGCCGTCGAGATCAACATGGTCTCCTACGTCGCCCCGGTGTTCACGGCGGTCGTCGGCTGGCTGTACCTGGGGGAGGTGATCGACGCGGCGACCGTCGCCGGGTTCGTCCTGATCGCCTGCGGGTTCGTCCTCGTGAAGCGTCGCGCGATCGGTCAGGAGGTCGCTGCAGTCAGACGGTGGGGCTCGAGCAGATAGGGGACCTACCGACCGTACGCGTGGCCCACGTACAGCGCGGCGAGGTTGATCCCGAGCAGGCCCAGAAACGTGGCGGTCTCGGTCGCCGTCGACAGGCCGGTCGCGAGCAGCGGCACGTACAGAAAGGGGAGCACGATCGCCGTCCAGAAGCTACCCTTCCGGATCGAGTCGGCGACGTGAGGGAGGAACCGCTCGAGGAGCCGATCGCTGCCCCGGCTCTCGGTACTTTCGGCGCGGGAGTCGTGGGTCGTTGAGGAGTTAGCCATCGAAACACCTGACCACGACTCGCGTTCCCACTCGGCGTCACATATATCGGTGCGACCGTTTCGATCGGTTGTGGACGGTTCATCCGAATAAGGGTCGAACTGAACCGAACCGAACGCGGGCTCGCGGTCGATGAACCCGGTCGCGCCCGCAACGCGTCCTCGATCCCACGGCTCGAGATCCAGTCGGTGTAGCTAGAGGTTCCGACCGTTCGCTCGAGCGAACGAACGATCGAACCGTCGGAAACGAACGGTCGAACCGTCCGAACTGAGCGTAAACCGAACCCTATCGCCGGTAAAAACGGAAGTCGAGTCGCTACTGGAAGCCGATCCGGCTGCCGCGGCGACCGGTCGGATCCGGCCCGCTCGAGCCGCCCTGGAACTCCTCCTCGATCCGTTCGTAGTAGTCGAGGATGTCGTCGGTGATCGTCGGCCGGACGTTCTCCATGGCCTGGCGGAAGTGACGCATCTCGACGATGTCTGCCTCGTGGTCCTCGCGCAGGGCCTCGATGGCGGCCTCGCGGGCGATCGACTCGAGGTCGCTGCCGACGTAGCCGTCGGTGATCTCGGCGATCTCCTGGAGGTTGACGTCCGCGGCCAGCGGCGTCCCCTGCGTGTGGATGTCGAGGATCCGCTCGCGGCCCTCCATGTCGGGTTCGCCGATCATCACCAGCCGGTCGAACCGCCCCGAGCGCAACAGGGCGGGGTCGATCATGTCGGGTCGGTTCGTCGCGCCGATGACCATCACGTTCTCCATCTCCTCTAACCCGTCGAGTTCGGTCAGCAGCTGGTTGACGACCCGTTCGGAGACGTTCGAGCCGGTCTCGCCGCCCCGGCCGGGCGCCAGCGCGTCGAGCTCGTCGAAGAAGATCACCGTCGGCGAGACCTGCCGGGCCTTCCGGAACGTCTGGCGGATCGCCTTCTCGGACTCCCCGACCCACTTGCTGAGCAGCTGCGGGCCCCGCACGGAGATGAAGTTGGCGTTGGTCTCGTTGGCGACGGCTTTCGCCATCAGCGTCTTCCCGGTGCCCGGCGGTCCGTACAGCAGGACGCCGGCCGGCGGATCGATTCCCAGTCGCTCGAACCGCTCGGGGTTGTTCAGGGGCCACTCGACGGACTCCTGGACCTGCTCCTGGGCGTCTTGAAGACCGCCGACGTCGTCCCATGAGATCTTCGGGAGTTCGACGAGCACCTCCCGCATCGCCGAGGGTTCGACCTCGTTCAGGGCGCCGCGGAAGTCCTGGCGCTTGACGATCATCCGGTCGATCAGGCTCGGCGGGATGTCCTCCTCGTCCAAGTCGATCTCCGGCAGGTACCGGCGCAGGGCCTTCATCGCGGCCTCCTTGGTCAGGCTCTCGATGTCGGCGCCGACGAAGCCGTGGGTCTCGTCGGCCATGTGGGCCAGATCGACGTCGTCGGAAAGGGGCATCCCGCGGGTGTGGATCTGGAGGATCTCCTCGCGGCCGACCTCGTCGGGGACGCCGATCTCGATCTCGCGATCGAACCGGCCCGGACGGCGAAGCGCGGGGTCGACCGAGTCGACCCGGTTCGTCGCGGCGATGACGATGACCTGGCCCCGGGCCTCGAGGCCGTCCATCATCGTCAGCAGCTGGGCGACGACCCGGCGCTCGACTTCACCGGTAACGTCCTCGCGTTTGGGCGCGATGGAGTCGAGTTCGTCGATGAAGATGATCGCGGGCGCCTCTTCGCTGGCATCCTCGAAGATCTCCCTGAGTTGCTGTTCGGACTCCCCGTAGTACTTCGAGATGATCTCGGGCCCGGCGATCGAAAAGAACGAAGCGGAGGTCTCGTTGGCCACCGCCTTGGCGAGCAGGGTCTTCCCGGTGCCGGGCGGGCCGTGCAACAGCACGCCCTGTGGCGGCTCGATCCCCAGTTTCTTGAAGATCTGGGGGTGTTTCATCGGCAGCTCGACCATCTCGCGGACCCGCTGGATCTCGTCTTGCAGGCCCCCGATGTCCTCGTAGGTGATCCCACCACCGGTTTTCTCGAAGCCGCTGATCGGCTCCTCGCGGAGTTCGACGTCGGTGTCCTCGGTGATCAAAACCACGCCCTCGGGCTCGGTCTCGACGGCGATCAGCGGGATCGCCTGTCCCGGCGAGCGCATGAAGGGGTGGTTCGTCGAACTCATCACGGGGACGATGTCGCGGCCGACGACCGGTCGCTTGAGAATCTGGCGTTTGACCATGCCGGCGGCGTCGGAGCCGAACTGGACCGACGCCTCCTCGGGCGGCGCGAGGACGAGTTCGTCGGCCTTCGTCGCTTCGGCCTTCCGGATCGTCACTCGCTCGCCGATACCGACGTCGGCGTTCTGCCGGGTGAAGCCGTCGATCCGGACGGTGTCGGTGTTCCAGTCCTGTCGGTCCGCACGCCACACCTTCGCGGCGGTCGTATCAGCGCCTTCGATTTCGATGATGTCGCCCGGACTCAGCTTTAGATGTAACAGCGTGTCCGGGTCGAGTCGGGCGATACCGCGACCCGAGTCGTTCGGGTACGCTTTCGCAACCTCCAGTTGGACTTCGTTCATGATTCGGGATGGACGGCGATGTCAGTGATTCCGATTCGGTACCGGATAGGCTTTTTGCTACCGTGAACCCACACCGTGCTAGTTGTCACCACATCTAACTGAGGTGCCAAGACACATAGAGGTACCGCCTTCGGTCGCGGCCCGCGAGAAGGTGCCTTTTTGCCCGCGCCAGCCGCCCCTAAGAGTATGCACACGCTCGCGTTCGACGGCCGACTGGGTGCAAGCGGCGACATGATCCTCGCCGCATTGCTCGACGCCGGCGCCGACCCGGCCGCCCTCGAGCCCGTCACCAACGAACTCGACCTCGAGTACCGGATCGGCGACACCGTCAAGTGCGGCATCGCGGCGACGACCGTCGACGTCGTGTTGACCGACGCCGACGGCTCCGGCTCGAGTTCGCAGGACAGCGGTCACGGTCACGATCACGACCACGTCCACGACCACGGCGGCTCGAGCGACGCGGTTCCCGCCGAGGGCCACGGCCCTCACCGCAGCTACCTCGAGGTCCGCGAGATCGTCGAGGGGATGGGCCTCGACGAGGCGATCGAACGCGACGCCCTCGCGATCTTCGAGCTGCTCGGCGAGGCCGAGGCGAGCGTCCACGGCGAATCCCTCGAGGAGATTCACTTCCACGAGGTCGGCGCCGACGACGCCATCGCCGACGTCGTCGGCGCGGTCGCGCTCGTCCACGACCTCGAGCCCGAGCGGATCGTCACGACGCCGCTGTCGACCGGCGGGGGTAGCGTCGGCATGAGCCACGGCGAGTACCCCGTCCCGACCCCCGCGGTCGTCGAGATCGCCGAGCGCGCGGACTGGTCGCTGCAGGGCGGACCCGTCGACGCCGAGTTGCTGACGCCGACGGGGGCGGCGATCCTGGGCCACCTCGCGGACGGCGTGGAGTCGCTGCCCGCGCTGGAACTCGAGACCTCCGGCTACGGCGCCGGCGGCTACGACCTCGATCCCCACCCGAACGTGCTTCGAGCGCTGGTGGGCGACGGGGGACGCGAACTCGTCAGGGACGACATCGCCGTCCTCGAGACGAACCTCGACGACGCGACCCCGGAGGTGGTCGGCGGCCTCCAGGAGACGCTCTCGGACGCGGGCGCGCGCGACGTTTCGATCGTCCCGGTGACGATGAAGAAGTCCCGGCCAGGCCACCTCGTGAAGGTGATCTGCAAGCCCGAGGACCGCGAGCGCGTTGCGCGCGCGCTCGCCGAGGAAACCGGCACACTGGGTGTTCGCGATTCGGGGGCGACCCACCGCTGGATCGCCGACCGGGCGTTCGAAACCGTGGAGATCGAACTCGAGGGCGAGAGCTACGAGGTGACGGTGAAGATCGCCAGCGACGCCGACGGCGAGGTGTACGACGTCAGCGCGGAGTACGACGACGCCGCGCGGGTGGCTCGAGCGAGCGGTCTCCCGGTTCGGGAGATCGCTCGCCGTGCCGAATCCGCGGTTCTGGACGACGAAACCGAGCGGTGACAGGGCGGTGTTCGCCGACGGAATCCGCCGTCGAACCGGCCGTGGTTCCGACCGGTTCGAACACCCTCGATCGAACCCGACCGAACGGCCGGAACGCGGCTACTCGTCCTCGTCGTCGGCGTCGTCGATCGGAATCGAGGTCGGATCGTCCCGGTCGTCCCCGGACGACGTGGTCGAAGATTGCGAGACGCTCGAGGACTGCGAGACGTTCGTCGAGCGGGTGAGCGACGTACTGCTGGTGGTCGACTGCGACGTACTGCTGGTCGACCGGGAGACGGTCGCGCTGGCGTCGCTCGCAGTCCGGTCACCGAAGTCGTCAGTACGGACGGTCGACGTCGACGCCGACCGGGCGCCGCCGGAGGTCGTGGTCACCGAGAGATCGACGTCGTCTTTGGCGTCGACGATCACTTCGACGTCGGTTACGCCGGCGTCGGAATCGGTCGCGTGGATCACCGCCCCCCACTGGAACGTTTTCACCTCCGCGTCCCGCTTGCCGTCGCCCGGGTCGTTCCCATCGAAGAAGTCGTTCGTCGCGTCGGGAGCCGCAATCGTAGCTACGGAGACGCTGTCTTCGGACTCGACGGTTATCTCGACGCTCGTTTCGCCGGTTTTCGGTTCGGTCTCGTGGGTTACTGTCCCCCAGTGAAATTCAGTTTTGGACATAGTAGGTCTCTGTCGGCTGCTCGTTCGCGCCTACCGAGGGCCTCCGAGCGGTACCGTCTTCCCGGTCGCCAGCAGCGAGTACCGGCTCGGGGGCGACACTCGCTTCCGGCGATTCGTGTCGATTACAGCTCTCTCGAGAGGCCTCGGCTCGGAGTCGCGCCAGTTCGCCGGTCGATCCGGGCCGATTTGAACGGCCGAAATCGTTTCATCGATAGTCGTCCCTTGAACACTCGAACGAACTACCGGTCTCGGGGGGAGGCAGACACAACGACGTCCTACACCGGCTCGCCTCGTATCGACACTCCTGAAATACGCGCGGGTCGCTGTAGTAGCCACGGAAAGTTGCAACCGGCTCTGTTCGTGGATCCGCGGCGACGTAGCCATTGCTCCGGCGAATCGTCTCGCGACCTCGAGGAGAGTCCCTTGTAAGCGGAACTGTTCCGAATCGGCTCAAAAATGCGGATAGACGGAGCGAATAATGAGTCCATCACCCGGTCGAGAGGGCGACTACTGATCGGGTGCTCGCGTCAGCGCTGGCTCTGCGTGTTCGAGTTGGACTGGTAGTTGCTTCCGTAGGCCGTGGCTCTTCCGCCCTTGCCTGCCGACGCTTTGGCGTTGCCGCTGTTGACCGCCTTGTTGGACTGGTGCACGTTCTGGTGCTGCTGCTGGCGTCCTCGCCCGCGGCCGCGCTGGTGCTGTGCGTTCCAGTTCTGCTGAACGTTGGATCCCTGGGCGTAGGCGTTTCCACCCTTGCCCGCCGACGCTTTGGCGTTGCCGCTGTTGTACGCCTCGTTGGACTGGCGCACCGTCTGGCTCTGTTTCTGGCCGTGGCCCCGGCGACCTCGGCGACCTCGGCGACCGCGGTGTCCTCGGCGGCCTCCTCGGCGACCGCCCTTGCCGCCGCGATCTCCTCGGCCATCTTGACCGTTTTTGTCGCCTTTACCGTTTCCGTGCTTGCTAGCTGCAGCGGTTCCGGCGGATCCGGTGAAGAGCAGTCCTGCCAGGAGCGTCGTAACGCCTCGTCGTGAGTAGCTTTTTTCGTCGGTCATTTTTTCTTTTCCGAGCACGTATGAGGGGGTGGCGTCGCCAGTGGCTTTGATTCCTTGGTGGCGCCCCGCAGTTCGGGACGTGTGTCGCCACCACCCCGTGAGTGCTCGTTTTGGCCGTCTATGGTGCCCGTATTAAACCACGACCATCGTTTCGGCAGTGGTCGATTGTACTGGCTGGCAAGACTCCATTTGAGGGGCGGAAACGGTCTTGGTTCCTAGGAATACAGTTCAGAGTTTCATCAAGTAGACTATTATACTATCCTGCGTACGAAATGGAACTGAGATAGTCTCTCGACCTAATAGGTGATATACCAGATCAAAATGGACTATTTCACGAAACGGTTGGAATACTTTGTCGGATATTCTTCTCCAAACGTCAACACAATTCTCCGAATTAGGCGAATAGCAAGAACGTACTTCATCGGGTGATTCGAACAGGGAATCGCCGCCGACCGTCGTTCGAACTTCGACACTGTCCGTGTGCCACGGCGTATCGTGCTTGATATTGTAGCGAGCATTCGGACAGAGAGATCGTCTTTCGGTGAAACGACAGACTGTTCTGAAACCGTTCCGGTAATCAAGTACGACCGACCGGGCTCGAGGACAAGCGGACGACTTCGGTCGCGGGGGCGTGACCACTCCGGTCGACGAGACGGTAGTCGATGCCGACGAGTCGGCGGGGTTCGTGCTGGAGCGTCGAGCGACGAGAGCCGTTTCGGTCCCGCTGCGGTCTCGAAACGGCGAGTTCTGACCTCTCCAGTAGGAGTAATACCGAGATTCGACATCCGGCCGTCGACGGTCGATCCGTCGAGGCGCTCGGGTACGGCCGCCGCTTCGAGAGCTGCTGGCGGTTTCCGGGCCGAACCGAAACGCCGGGCCGTCGGACCGTCGTCGAGTGTTCGACGCCCGCGGGATCCTCGGTCGGCGAGCGGCGCCGCGTCGACGGTCGGGACACAGTGACCCGTTGTGTCGAAATCGAGCGTGTTAATGCCCGGAACGATCGTTTCGGCTTTTGAAACCCTCTGTCCATTGTGAGGGAACATGAGCGAGGGCCCACCGAACGAGCGAGCGTCGCCCGTTGCGCCGATCCGCGAACGGCCGTCGCGGCGGCGTCCTGTCGGGGACGGTCGAACCGTCCCCCGGCGTACCCGCGACCAGCCAGCGTTCTCACGCCCCCTTTTATCCGGCGCGTTCGGGGACCGACTCCGATCGCGTGACGGAGGTGATCGCCGTCGATGACGGCTGAACGTCCGCTCGAGGTCGGCGTGATCGGCGTCGGCACGATGGGGCAACACCACGCCCGGGTGTACGACGAACTCGAGGACGCCTCCCTCACGGGCGTCTTCGACGTCGACGCCGAGCGAGCGAGTGCGGTTGCCGACCGTCACGGGACCGCGGCGGTGGGCCTCGAGGCGCTGCTCGGCCGGGTCGACGCCGTTTCGGTCGCCGTCCCGACGGCCCACCACCTCGAGGTCGCAAAGCGGTGTCTCGAGGCCGGCGTTCCGATCCTCGTCGAGAAACCGGTCGTCGGCGAGCTCGCGGACGTCCGGCGGCTG